>JAEEUX010000117.1 GCA_016290695.1 Oscillospiraceae bacterium | reverse complement strand
GAGCGCAGCCGCCGATTCCTGCGGGAGGAATACCCCTTCCTGAAGGCGGAAAAGAAGCCCATAGGCTTCGCGCTCGCTCCGCTGGAAAAGGCCAATTTCGTGCCCGATTTAGTTACGATTTACTGCAACCCGGCCCAGATCCGCTCCATCCTCATGGGCACCAAGTTTCAGACCGGCGAAATGTTCCGCGTCACCTTAGACCCCGTGGATTCCTGCGTCCATTCCTCCATCCCCGTGCTGAACGGGCAGGACTACAACATCACCTTCCCCGACCCCGGCGAGTATGAACGCGGGCTGACGGACGAAGACGAGGTCATGTTCACCCTGCGCGGTGAAAAGCTGGAGGAAATCTCCTCCGGCGTGGAAATCATCTCCCATGCCGGCTTCGGCTACAAGCAGCTTTCCATGGAGATGACCAAGAACTTCCCGCGTCCTGAGTTTTACAACAAAATGTTTGAGAAGTGGGGTCTGGAAACCGGCGAAATCTGGCGCAAGGGCGCTCCGGCGAAGAAGCCTGCCGAATAATGTACATAAACAGCTTTTCCGACCATATACGCCGCCGCTTCGGGCAAAAGTTATATAAGCTTTCGCTCGACGGCGGTATGAGCTGCCCGAACCGCGACGGAACGCGCGGAACGCGCGGCTGCATATTCTGTCTGAACGGCTCGGCCGCCTTCGCCGAGGGCCGCGCGGCGACGATTGACGAGCAGATAGAGCGCGCGAAGGCGAGGGTCGCCTTCAAGGCCAAGGGCTGCGGCTACATCGCCTACCTCCAGAGCGGCACAAACACCTACGCTCCCGCAGATAAACTGAGGGAGCTGTTTTTTCCTCTCGCGCAGAGGGACGATATAGACGCCCTTGCAATCGCCACGCGCCCGGACTGTCTGCCCGGCGAGGTTCTGGAGCTTATCAGCGAGCTGAACGCCATAAAGCCCACATGGGTCGAGCTCGGGCTCCAGACCATACACGAGCAAAGCACGCGGTATATACGCCGCGCCTACCCGCTCGCGGTTTTCGACGAAGCCGCGCGTGCTCTTAGGCTGCGCGGGATAGAGTTCGTCGTCCATATTATACTCGGGCTGCCCGGTGAAACGCCGGAAATGATGTACCGGACGGCGGAATACGTCGCCCAAAGCGGCGCGGGCGGGATAAAGCTGCAGCTCCTCCACGTTCTGCGCGGGACCGACCTTGCCATAGACTACGCCGAGGGCAAATTCTCCACGCTGAGCCTTGAGGAATACATCGAAATACTGGAGGGCTGCATCCGCCGCCTTCCGCCGGAAATGGTCATCCACCGCTTCACAGGCGACGGCGCGAAGAAGGATCTGCTCGCGCCGGAATGGAGCGCCGACAAAAAGCGCGTTCTCGGCGCGATAATGGCCGCCTTTGAGCGCGATAATCTCATGCAGGGGGAGTTATACAAATGTCAAAATCTCAAAACCAAAAGCTGAAGCTCCTCTATATGATGAAATTCTTCCTCGACGAAAGCGACGAGGAGCACGGCGTAACCACGCAGCAGATAATAGCTTACCTCGATAAGAACGGCATAAGCGCCGAGCGCAAAAGCATCTATTCTGACATTGAGGCGCTCGATTCGTTCGGCATGAACATAATCAAGCGCTCCGCGAGACCCACGCAGTACTGCCTCGTGTCCCGCCAGTTCGAGCTTGCCGAGCTGAAGCTGCTTGTTGACAGCGTTCAGGCCTCGCGCTTCATTACGGAGAAGAAGTCTTTGGCTCTTATAACGAAATTGGAAGCACTCGCCGGAAAACACGGCGCTCGCCAGCTCCACAGGCAGGTTTTCGTGCGTGACCGCGTGAAGACCATGAACGAGTCCATATATTATAATGTAGATTTCATACATAACGCCATTAATTCCGACCGTCAGATAAGCTTCCAGTACTATGATTACACCGTCTCTCGCAAAAAGAGCTTCCGGCGCGGCGGCGCTATGTACGTCGTAAGCCCCTATCTTCTGGCCTGGGACGATGAAAAATATTACCTCGTCGCCTACGACCCGCTCAGCGCGCAGAAGCGCCATTACCGCGTGGATAAAATGGTCTCCATCTCCGTTCTGGACGCGCCGCGCGAGGGAAAGGAAATTTTCAGTTCTCTCGACGCCGCAAAGTACGACACCATCCACTTCGGTATGTTTTCCGGCGAGGAGCGCAGGGTAACGCTGCGCTTTGCTTCGCGCCTCGCGGGAGCGGTGATAGACCGCTTCGGCGGCGACGCGATACTCGTGCCCGACGGCGAGGAGCATTTCACTGTCTCGCTCAGCGTGGTGGTCAGCCCGCAGTTTTTCGGCTGGCTCTGCGGCTTCGGAGCCGAGGCGGAGCTGCTTTCGCCGAAGGAAACGCGGCAGGAATTTGAAAAATATCTGCGCGAAATCACCTCGCTCTACGCGCCGGGGAATGGAGAATAAAGCATGACGCAAGCTGAAAGACGCATTTTCCTCATAAAAACACTGCTCGGCGAGGAGGAACGCTATAAGGGTCTTGCGATACCCGGAAATGAACGCGAGCAGCGCGAAATGCTGCGTTCGCTGATTAACGTCCGCCCGCCACGCCCGATAAGCGCGGAATTTTTAGCCGTGCAGGACGATTATCTGAAAGAAGTTATCGCCCAAAGAGGCGTGACCGACATAGCCTCGCTCAGCCCCGTTCAGGACGGGCTGTATATCTGGCAGGGCGACATAACGCTCCTTCGCTGCGACGCCATCGTGAACGCGGCCAACAGCGGCATGACGGGCTGCTACCACCCGCTGCACAACTGTATAGACAACTGCATCCACAGCTATGCGGGCGTTCAGCTCCGCCTTAAATGCGCCGAAATAATGGCCGCGCAGGGCTTCCCCGAGCCCACCGGCCATGCCAAGATCACCCCGGCCTATAACCTGCCCTGCAAGTATGTGATCCATACCGTCGGCCCCATTGTAAGCGGGGCGCTCACGCAGGAGCACTGCGAGCTGCTCGCCTCCTGCTACCGCTCCTGCCTCGACCTTGCCGCGGAAAACGGCTGCGGGAGCATCGCCTTCTGCTGCATTTCCACCGGGGTATTCATGTTCCCCAACCGCAAGGCGGCGGAAATCGCCGTTAAAACGGTGAAGGACTGGAAACGCGCAAACGGCAGCGCCGTCAAGGTGATTTTCAACGTGTTCAAGGATGGCGACCTTGCCATTTACCGCGACATTTTGGGCGCGGACTGATTTTATGCCAAAAACAAAGGGATATAGCGGATTTTTTTACCCGCTATATCCCTTTTTTGTTGTTCAATTAGTTAATCAGTGGACGAAAACATCCTCGTTGTTCATGCTGTCCTCAACCGTATCGTCGTGCCATATAAGCTCGCCCGCGCTGCCGATATAGAAATACCCGTTTTCTTCGTAGCTTTCGTCGTTTATCCAGCTATCGCCGTTTTCGTCATATTCGGTGACGGTCATATGCCCGTTTTCATAGCGCAGGCTTCCGTCCTCGTCGAGGAACGCGACGAGCTCCCATTCATAAATCACGGCAGCGCTGTCGGGCCATCTGGCATATATCTTAGCGGCGCCGGGAGCGACGCTTTTTTCCACGCTTATCATGCCGCGTCCGGCAATCTGCTCATGCCAGTCGCCGAGGAATTTATCAAGGCTCGTGTCCTCTTCCTTCACGCCCGCCTTCTCGCAGGCCGCGTAATACCAGCCGAGCATGGCGTCGGCATAGCTGATGTTGTCATCCGTCCATACCGCCTGATAGAGAGTCTCTGTGTCGCTGGAAACTATGCGGGCTACGGAAGGCTCTCCGCGGAAGAAATCGACGCGAACATTGTCCTCCGGGAAGTTCAGAACAATGTATTCGCCGTCCGGAGTCTCGACGTCGGGCCCGGCATATTCAAAATAGCCCTGAAGGACAAAGTCGGCGTACTTTTCTCCGTCAACGCCCGCGATGGGCACGGGGCCGTACTCCGTCGTGCTCAGCGTCGCGTTCACTCCCTCGCCCCATGCAGCTCGCGCGACTAACATGCTCACCTCGGAATCGTCGTAGGAAACGTACTCAAGGCCGTTAGAGTCGAGCAAGCTGTAGCGCATATCCTCCGCCCACCGGCAGAGCATGGTCCACTGATCCTGATCGCGCATCATTTCCTCTGTCGTTGCGCGGAAGTAGCGCACATCTGTCGGGTGGTAATAGATGTAATAATTGCCCTCGGCATCCTTGGCAAAGACCTCCTGGCCCGTCATATCACGGCAGAGTCTTTCATGGAGCTCGGCCTCGCTTATCTTCGCTATCGAGAAGAGCCAGCCTGCGCCGTCATAGTCCGCCGCCTCGCGTGAAGCCTTCTCGGTGACGCTGAAAAGGAGGCCTTGCGCGTCGTTTTCCGGGACTTCAACTGCGACGAGTTCGTTGATCTTCGGCTTTATTTCGAGCTTTATGCCGCCGTTTGAGTATGTGCCCCAAAGCTGCGGCGGGTAGCTCACGGATATCGGGTCAAGCGCCGTAAGGGCGTTCGGATCGAGCGCGTCGCGCGTGTCCGCCGTCGTGTAGGAAAGGTTCAGCGTGAGCTTTTCAAAGCCCTTCAGCTCGCGCGCGTCGCCGTCGAAGCTCAGGGTGCAGTCGGAACGCTTCCCGGGGGCGATAGCGTCGCCGTAATACATGTAATCGCAGACGATGCCGTCAACCTCTGCGGCATCGGAGGTGAGGCCAATATATTTATCAGTTTTATTCAGGGTATAAATATATATGTAAGGTCCGAACCATTCGTCATAGTCCTGATCGCCGATAACCAGAAGAAGCTCGTCATTGTCTATCACGGTTTCGCCGAGTTTCGTTATGTCCACAGGCGCAACTGTCTCACCTGTTTTGATGACGACAGGCTCGGAATAGTAGTTCGGCCAGGAGGACTCGTCCTCCGCGAAGGTGAAGCAGAATTCAAGCTCCGCGAGCGTGTCGAGGTCGACCTTCGGGTCGCCATGTTTGTAGTAACCGAGGGCGTAGCGGCCGCTGCTTTCGGCGGGAAGCACGAGGGTAGTGTTGCTGTCCGCGCCGTAATACTCGCCGTCCTCCATTTGAAAGTCCATGAGCAGGACGCTGCCCATGAAGCCGTTTATGGCTCCGTTATCGACGCCGAGGCAGACCTCCTTCGAGCTTGCGTTCTCGATGTCGACCCATATGATGGTGTCATCGTTCCCGGAGGTCGGGTCATAGTCAAGGCCCGCGGTAGTCACCTTCACGCCGTCCTTCTCAAATATAACGCTGCCCTCGGGCGAAAACGGCCCGGCAGGCGCAGCCGCCTCAGAGGAAACGGGAGCCGCATCAGGCGACGCCTCCGGTGAAGCCTCTGGAGCAGCCGGCTTATCGCCTCCGCAACCGGCAAACGCGCATAAAATGAACAGCGCGGCTAGTAATGTTGATACGATCTTTTTCATTTTCATTTCTCCTTAAGCCAAAATCGCGCAGTATTTTCGCTTGTTTTTGTGGTTCCCGCTCAGCGGGGAAAACAGCATTTTAATGTATAGATATCTCAGACTATTATACAACAAACAGCGAAGCAAAAGCAAATCATTCCGCGCAGTAATTATTAATAATTTTGTCGGCAGCAATGCGGTTCGGAAGCAAACCGTCCCGGCGCGGCGCTCGTTGTTGAGACCAAAACCGGCGCTCTCGAGCTGCCGAACGACACTCTCGCGGAGATAGCCGAGCAGGCGGGCGGCGCGAACGTAGAAATATCCATCTCCGAAAAGAGCGTCGAGGACGCGGGTGTTAAGGAAGCCATCGCCGACAAGCTCGGCGACATCAGCACCGAAAACGCCGCCGGTATCATCACCGGCCACACGGCGACCACCCTCGCCCCGGCAGGCAACGCCAACAGAGGCGAAGCCGCTACGATGCTCATGCGCTTCATGCAGATGTAAGCCGGCGAGCTAATATAATAATTCAAGCGTAGCTGCGGTATAATTGCCGCAGCTACGTTTCGTAAATTATTACCAGTTCAGGCAACGTTTTCACCGTAAGTTTTGCAATTTTGACGAATTTGAGCAAATAAAACAATAAATCTTGAAATAAGCCTTTTATTCTATTATACTAAAACAATACCGCACGATTTCTTGAATTATTGCCTATTCAGACGGAAAAAGTGCGGTCTTGCGTTTTGGAAGTATAAAACGCAAAATTTAAAACAGGAGAGAATACATTATGAAAAAAGTCTTGGTAATTCTGCTTGTTCTTGCGATGGTTTTCTCGCTCGCAGCCTGCGGTGGAAACAATGCCCCCACAGATAACGGCAGCGCGGACAACGGCGATGCCAATAACGCCGCCGCTGCCTCTAAGCTCAAGGTCGGCGTCATCCTCATCGGTGATGAAACCGAGGGCTACACCCTCGCTCACATGAACGGCATCACCGATGCTCAGAAGGCTCTCAACATGAGCGACGATCAGATCATCTGGAAGTATTTCGTCGCAGAGTCCTCCGCCTGCTATGATACCGCTGTCGAGCTCATTGAGAACGACGAGTGCAACCTCATCATCTCTAACAGCTACGGCCATCAGGACTACATGGCTCAGGCCGCCGCAAGATATCCCGACGTTCCCTTCGTCTCCATGACCGGTGACTTTGCCGCCATCTGCGGCAGCCCCAACCTCCACAACGCTTTCACTGAGGTTTATGAGTCCCGTTACGTTTCCGGCGTCGTTGCCGGCATGAAGCTGGCTGAGCTCATTGCTGACGGCAAGCTCACTGACTCCAACTACGACGCCGACGGCAACGCCAAGATCGGCTATGTCGGCGCTTTCAATTATGCTGAGGTCGTTTCCGGCTACACAGCCTTCTATCTCGGCGTTAAGAGCGTTGTCGAAAACGTTTCCATGGAAGTTTACTACACCCAGTCCTGGTTCAACGTTGACGCCGAGGCCGCCGCTGCCGAGCAGCTTATTTCCGACGGCTGTGTTATCATCGGCCAGCATGCCGACTCTACCGGCGCTCCCTCCGCTTGCGAAGCCGCTCTCCAGAACGGTACCGTCGTTTACAGCGTAGGCTACAACGTCGATATGCTCGATGTCGCTCCCAACGCCGCTCTTACCTCTGCCGGCAACGTATGGTCCGTATATTATAAGTACGCTTTCGAGACCCTTATAAACGGCGGCTCCATCAAGACCGACTGGGCTGAGGGCTTCGATCAGGGCGCCGTCACCATCACTCCGCTCGGCAAGTCCTGCGCGGCAGGAACCTCCGAGAAGGTCACCGAGGTTGAAAACGCTCTCAAGGCCGGCACTCTCAACGTCTTCGACGTTAATAACTTCACCGTCTCCAAGGAACAGGTATTCTGCACTGTTCTCACCGACGATGCAGGCCACCTCACGAGCTGCCTCGAGGATCTTTCCTACTATGATTACTCCAACGGCGTAACCCTCGTATATCAGGGCGAGACCGTTGAAGCAATTACCGACGGTCACTTCGCCGAGTCTTTCTTCCGCTCCGCCCCCTATTTCAACATCAGAATAGACGGTATCACCGAGCTCAACTAAAACACAAACCATAAACTTACCAATAAAGGGAAGCTGCTTTAGGCAGCTTCCCTTTCGGGCTGTTTCTGAATCATGTTTTTGACGCCGCTTGTCCTCGGCAAAAACACTTGCCCCTCGCGCCGACCAACGAGGCGATTAGCGCGAGTTCTCAAACGAGAGCCCAGCGCAGCGGGTCTCGTTTGAAGCGCGGCGGCAAGACCGCCGCGCGCAAGGGGAAGCTGCTCAGGCAGCTTCCCTTTGCGGGTTTAATCATTTT
>JAEEUX010000116.1 GCA_016290695.1 Oscillospiraceae bacterium | reverse complement strand
AATACGTCCATTCAAGATAATTTGACTATGATATCCTAGTTTCTCAGCTTGATATGTGAAATAATATGGATCAACACCAATGCAATGTCCACCAACAAGCCCCGGTCTAAATCCTAGAGCATTCCACTTTGTATTCATACCATCAACAACTTCGTTGGTATCAATACCCATACGATCAAATGCCATTGCAAGTTCATTCATAAAAGCGATATTGATATCTCTTTGGCTGTTTTCAACCACCTTTACTGCTTCAGCTGTACGAATGTTAGACACAGGATGGGTACCCACCTCAATTACCAAGTCATATACAGACTTTATCTCGTCAAGGCTATCATCATCACAGCCCGAAACTATCTTGTGGATATTTTCAAGTCTGTGTACCTTATCCCCTGGATTGATACGTTCCGGGCTATATCCTATCTTAAAATCCTCCCCACACTTCAACCCAGATTGTTTTTCCAAAATTGGGACACAAACATCTTCCGTACATCCTGGATAGACGGTTGATTCGTATACAACAATTGCTCCTTTTGTAAGATTGCGCCCAACTATTTCAGAAGCTCCTATAACTGGGGTCAGATCAGGCGTATGGTCAGTATTAACCGGGGTGGGGACTGCAACAATAATAAACTTTGCTTTCTTCACGTCAGTTTCATCCGCTGTAAAGAAAACTTGTGATTTTTTTATTTCGTCGTCTCCAATTTCTTTTGTTGGGTCGATACCAGACTTATATAATTTTATCTTCTCCTCATTGAGATCAAAACCAATTACTTTCAACCCTTTCTTTGCAAATGCGTGAGCAATAGGCATACCTACATATCCTAGACCAACGAGGGCCAATACTTCTTTTCTTGCTACTAATCTATCATATAAAGACATCTCTCTATTTTCTCCTTGAGTTTAATTATCCTGAAATTTTAAATATATTTTTTATAATGTATTTTTTTCCAAACGCCGTGAACCAAATTGTTGGCGGTAAGTATAACAGATATGACAGAGCTTTTGCCAAAACCATCCCTAAAAAGTATGTAATGCCATTTAATAAGTTTTGCCTTACCTCCACTTGATACTGAACCTTCGTGTTTTATGTAATATGATAAGCACTCCGGAAACCTGTAGGCATCACTCTTTTCTATAGCATGAAGCCACATGGCGTAGTCATTATTTTTTTTTAGATCTGCAACTTGAATTAGTCCTATTTTATCTCGATCATACATGACTGTAATCGTGGAAAAATAACAATAATCATACATTTTTCGCTTATTTACCACATTAGGTCCCGTGTTTATGTATGGGAGCCAAACCCCATTCAAACATATACGATAATCTGTAAATGTGAAAGAATAACCGTTATCTTTCATAAATTGAATTTGCTTTTCCAGCTTCAGCGGTTCCCAAATATCATCAGAATCTAAAAAGGCAATCCATTTTCCTCTTGCCTCCCGAAGCGCATAATTTCTTGAAATGGCAGCACCGGAATTCATTTCATTAAATAATAGTCTGATGCGCTTATCCTCGAATGATTTAATAACTTTAACCGAATTATCGGTCGAACAATCATCTACAATAATTAGTTCCCAATTCTGATAAGTCTGCGCCAACACAGATTTGATAGAATCCGATATATACTCTGCCGTGTTATATGATGGCATTATTACGCTCACAAGATCATTCATCGTTATCGTACCTTACCGTTTCAATTCATTTACGTTTTCTTGACAATTTATTCGTTAAGGCAGCAAACTCCTTAAGCCTCATTTGAAAGCATCCATAAAGAGCTCTGCTTCTTCCTGTTTTTTCATATATTCTTCTTTACTTATTTTTCCTGACTTTAACAAAGCATCCCCATAATCTAATGCTGTAGCGTTTTCGCCGTCGGTTATTCCGCTCCTTTTCAAAACAGCAAAAACTGTTCCAATTATCATCTTAAAATCCGTAACAAACGAAAGACTCTCTACATATCGTATATCCCAATCCAGCTTTTCTTCCCATGTAATAGCATTACGACCATTTACCTGAGCAAGCCCTGTTAGCCCCGGAGTCACAATGTGCCTTTTTCTCTGCTCGGTCGTCATATAAACCATATCTCTTATGAGCTGTGGTCTTGGTCCCACGATAGACATGTTTCCCCTTAAAAGAATATTAAACAGTATTTCCGGCAGTTCATCCAGTGACGTTGACCGCAGGAACTTTCCAAACGGGGTCAGACGTTGCGCATCCGGAAGGAGTCTGCCTTCGGCATCTGTTTCTGATGTCATGGTTCTGAACTTATAGAGCTTAAATATTCTTTCTTTTCCGGTCTTCGGGTCTATCTTTCCCGGTCTTTCCTGAACGAACAGTACCGGCGAACCGAGCTTCACTCTGACCATTATCGCCAGTATTATGTACAACCACCAAAAAAGGAGGACAAATATCAGGGCCAAAAGCCTGTCAAGGACAGGCTTCACTATATTCTTATACATCAAATACGATCCTCAACTTGAATTTCCGTGTGCTTTGCCATCTGTAAGCATTTTCAGCTTACATCCATCAGAGCGATATCAAAATTGGACGGCAGTTTGCGATAATAAAATGTAATACCGCTTTTTCTCCTGCTAATTTCTTACCCAAAACACCTACGTACAATTTCAATCACTATATCCTGTTCTTCCGGCATCATTTTATTATCGCTCGGCAGGCAAAGACCTCTTTCGAAAATGTCCGCACCGACATCAGTTGCCTTGCCTCTGTCGATATAGGCGTTGCTCTGGCCGCGTCCGTTGCCCTGCGCGGTGACAAAGGCGTGGCTGCGGTAGATCGGCTGCATATGCATAGGCTTCCAAATTGGGCGGCCTTCTGCATTATATTTTGCCAAGGTTTCAAGTATTTCCGTCGGGCAGGATTTCCCGCTTTCGGGAATATACAAAGGCTTTCGATCGTCCCTTACCTGCCGACACATGGCGTCTTCGTCGATAATCATGCAGCTCAGCCAGAAATTCGGCACAGACTTTTCCGCGTCATAAGGGTTCATCTTTACGGGCAAATCCTTGAAGCCTTCTTTATAGCGCTCGTAAATTGCGCGTTTTTGCTCTATATGCTCCTTCAAATACGGAAGTTGCCCGCGAACAACGCCGGCAATCACGTTGCTCATGCGATAGTTATAGCCAACCTCTTCGTGCTCGTACCATGGGGCATTTTCGCGGGATTGGGTGCTCCATTTGCGAACCTTATCGGCATCGTCCTTGGAATCCGTCAAAAACATCCCGCCGCTGGAGCCTGTGATGATCTTATTGCCATTGAAGGAAATGCAGCCATAATCCCCAAGCGCGCCGGTCTCTACCCATTTTTCGTTAAGCAGATACTTCGCGCCAAGACTTTCTGCGGCGTCTTCAACTATCAAAGCTCCGTGGCGCTCGCAAACGGAACGCAGCTCTGACATTTTCCCCGGCGTGCCGTAAAGGTGGGCCAATACGACCAATTTCACATCCGGGTAAATCTCAAACGCCTTTTCCAGCGCAGCGGGGTCCATATTCCAGGTGTCGTACTCCGTGTCGATGAAAACGGCTTCGCCGTCCTCATAAGCAACGGGATTTATGCTTGCGTCAAAGGTTACATCTGAGCAAAACACCTTTTTCTCTTTCAAGGTTCCTTCGTTCGGCCTCGCCTGACCGTAAAGCTTTTCTCCGGCGAGCTTTGTGGCGAGGTGAAGCGATGCGGTTCCTGCGCTGAGCGCTACGGCGTATTTAACGCCTGTATAATCCGCTATTTGTTCCTCAACTTCGTTTATGTTTTGGCCAACCGTACTCATCCAGTTGGTCTCATAGGCTTCCTGCATATATGTAAGCTCCGGGCCGTGCATTGTCGGGCTCGAAAGCCAAATTTTCTTTTCAAACGGTTTTATATCTGTTGAATTTACAAAAGCCATAAATCCAGCTCCTCAGATATGAGATTAATGTAAAATCGCTGCGCCGATATTATTGATATGTAAATTTACATTCTATACGCTCCCAGCACATCCACAAGTCCCGTGACGCTCACGACGCCATCCGGTACCGCCCTGCCGAATCTGTTCAGCCAGACAGCCCGGATTCCTGCCCCCGCAGCGCCTTTGACATCGCTGCCGAGCGAATCGCCTATATGCGCTGCCTCGTTCGGTGTTAGTCCCGTCTCTTTCAGCGCCAGCTCAAACAGTTCCTTCCGCGGCTTATACGCTCTTGCCCGCTCTGAGGTGAACACAGCCGCCGGGGTAAATCCGTGATACTCTATTGCCGCTTGAACATCGTCCGTATCGATATTGGACACAATATAAATCGGCAGCGGGCTCAGCTCAAAGAACCGTTTCGCATCTTCAAATGCCGGCGGCTTCATCCAATGCCGAAACATTTTATCGCTCAGTTCCTCAGCCTTAGCCGGAGAGCGAAATCTGTTAAGTGTGTGTTCGATGGATCTTCTCTCCAGCGCTCGTTGCGTTTCAAATGTTTCCCCGTGCGAATTCAAACACATATTCTGAAAATCGTTCCACCAAAAGCCGGCTATTTCCTGCGGACTTTCTGCTTTGCCCGTTTCAAATATAAGCTGCGTGATTTCTTTTATGATCTCGCCGTCTTCATGGACGAGCGTACCGTAGAAATCGACAAAAAACGCCTTGATCATGCTACACTTCGCCGTAAATCTTCCCCGGTTTGAGCCATGTGTCCTCCGGGGCGTGCTCACCCTTCAGGACTATCGCGCCGCTGTCGATCCGGCTGAAATTTCCGAGCTTCGCCCCGGCGTTCACAAGACCGTTTGCCTGCACGAGGCAGAAATTGCCTACCTCTGCCGCGCCGACGTTTGCCTGTGCGAAAATCATGCTTCCGACGCCGATCTTCGCCTTTGATGAAACGATAGCATCCCTCGAAATAATCGTCGGCACATAAAAGCCGCAATCGATCAGCTTCTGTGCGTACTTTTTGCGGACCTCGTTGTTGCCGATAGCGACGAAGGCGCAGGGGAATCTGTATCTGAGCACCTCGACCTCGCTGCACTTGCCTATTACCTCAGCATCGTCCGTAATATTATCGTCGAGGAACAAAATGTCTTTAAAAACGTGAAGCTTTTCGAGTTCTTCCTTCACTTCGTGGCCGAAGCTTCCGGCTCCGAGGATAATTATATTCAGTCTCGCGCCGCTGAACGGGTCATTCGGGTCATGACCGAGGTAAATCTCGCGTTTGGCCATTGCTTCTTCGCGAGTATCACCAAAAGCAGAGCCGTACAGCGTTTTACCGCTTGCCGACTTGCCCTTAACGTATCTGGCCTCCCATTTACCGTTTTTACGCAGGTAAACTCGGTCTGACATTGTTAATCCTCCCATAAAATTGCAGCATTTTCACTGTTCTGTTTTGTAGTTTATCACAATACACGACCAAAAGCAAGTTCTATTTTTCTCCCGCTCCAAAAAATAGTTGGAGTAGCACAGCAATATTATAAATATTTCATGGTTTTGTTTCATTCTCTTTTCTGCGTGATCTTTTAGCGACAAATCATTTCATTTTTCCCGCGGCGTTCTGTCTGCACCGCTGAGATTTCTCCGTTAGGCAAAGCGCTATCCGGAGTAAACCGAAAAACTCAGAGCATATCCGATCCTATACATGATAGCGGCAAGCAGCCTTCGGCAGAGAGAAGCAGTTTCTCTGCCGTGGCCTGCTTTTGACATCGGCTCGCTTAGGCCTCGCCTATCTCAAAGTGCATCGGCGCCCATCCTCGCACAGAATTATAAATAAGGTGTTATTAGACTAAAACGATTGTTAAGCTTTGGCTAATTGCTGTATTGAATAGATTTTGCCGACTTGTTATAATGATTAAAAAGTGTTACAAAAACATTACATATTATGGATTAATAACTCCGATTTCTTATGAGCGATTTCGTTAAATCATATAGCAAGAAAATTTGCCGTTTGCAAGTTTCTATCCATTCCTGTAAACAACGCGCCGCGCCGACGGGGCATACGCTTCGCCCGCGCATGCACGTTTATTAATCACTATATAAGGAGGATCCCGATATGAAACATAAGACAGCTAAAATGTTGAGCGTTTTGCTCAGTCTTGCGCTTTTACTTTCGCTTTTCCCGGCGTCGGCTATTACGGCGTTTGCGGCGGAGGATAATCCCACTCATACTGTTCTGCTGTGGGTACCTGATGCTTCGGAGCAAGAAATAAGTGTTTGGGGCGATAGCATTTGCGGATACTACGAAAGTATGGAAGGGATCAAAGTTGCCGTAACAAAAAAACTGAATACCACCGAATTGAACGAATCAGATTTGGAAGGTGTTCAGCTTGTTTATCTCCTTGGAATAAAACCCGGAACATATGATGACTGGTCTCTACTTGGCACTGATAATGCAAATGCAAATATGTTGAAAGAATTTGTAAATG
The DNA here is from genome assembly GCA_016290695.1 of Oscillospiraceae bacterium. Classification (GTDB taxonomy): domain Bacteria; phylum Bacillota; class Clostridia; order Oscillospirales; family Oscillospiraceae; genus RGIG6375. The sequence continues at coordinate 1,380 of JAEEUX010000116.1, read as the reverse complement.
CCGGCGGCAGAATCGTAATGAATGGTGAACACACAAATTGGACTGGCGTCGCAAAAAGCAACGCAGCTATGAGCGAACTTGCAGCGGCTTTGGGAGCGAATTTCACAATAACAGAAGGTAGCATATCTAGCCATGTAATGAATTGTAACGAGAGTCAGAAGTCCGGATTAACTAACGGGGCAGAAGCAATTTATCCAGACGCATATGCTCCGATAGTTTCTACAAATACCGAGAGCGCAATTTGGGTTTTTAAGGATAATAATGATAAAGTGTTTGTAATGGATCAGGTTGCCGGCAAAGGTTTTATTACCGCACTTGCTGACGGTAACTGGATCGTTCCAAACGGACAAAATGCTAATGACGCAACAAAAGCTTTCCTGCGAAATCTGCTTCTTGATTCTGCGGCAAACATGCAGAAAGTATTTAGCGGCAATGTTAAGCAGGACGAGAATGAAACTCTCGTCTACGATGGAACTCCCAAGCCTCCCACGCTCATAGTGAAGGATGGCGAGGAAAATGATCTTGCTTATACGGTAAGCTACGTCGGAGTTGAGCCGACGGTTTATCCCGAAAGCAGCACTCCGCCGACCGAAGCGGGAACATATAAGGCCCTTGTTAGCATTACCATGACGGCTACTTCTACTGATATCGCGAGCGGCACCGATATAGCGACTCCTACAGATATCAAAAAAGAGGTAATCTTCACCATTTACCCGAAGGATATCACGCAGGAAGGCAGCGGCGCGTCCGCCGTACAGAAGGCCGGCGAGACCCTGACCTATACCGGAGAAGCTAAGACGCCTACTCTTATAGTAAAGGTTGGAGAAACCGCTGTCACGACGTACAGCGTCAAATACGTCGGCGTTTCGCCCACCAGCTATGAAGAAAGCGAGACGCCGCCTACGAACGTTGGTACGTACAAGGCTTTAGTATCCTTCTCGGGCAACTATACGGGCATGAAGGAAGTTCCTTTCAGCATTGAAAAGGGCAACAGGAACCCGCCGGCGCTTACCGTTACCGCGCCGCCGGCGACGCCTTACGTCAACGGACAAATCGGTGCTAAGCAGGGCGAAGAAATCGATCTTAGCAGCCTGATGATTTCCACAGACGGAGAAAACTGGAGAGCGGCTGAGACGCTGCCGTATTACGCGAAGCCGGGCGAATATTGGTTCAAGTATGCGGAGAACGGCAATTATGTCGAGAGCGAAGCGGTAAGGATTCTCGTCGAGCCGGTAAACGAACTCCTCGAAGTGAAAATTGTCTCCAACAGGGACGACGCAAATGTTTATAAGGCCGGCGAAGAGAATATCCTCACGGCTGTTACGAATGAAAACGTCACCGGGCTGAATATTACCTATTCATGGTATCGGGACGGCGAGC
>JAEEUX010000115.1 GCA_016290695.1 Oscillospiraceae bacterium | reverse complement strand
GAAAGAGGGTACCGACCATCGCCTTTGCTCCCCTGAAAGGGGAGCGAAAGAGGGTGCTGACCATCGCCTTCGAGGTCGTCAGCGCGGAGCGCGTTTTGCTCCCCTCTCAGGGGAGCTGTCGCCGGAGGCGACTGAGAGGTCAACGGTTTTGCATCAACCATATTGGATTGTGCAAATGGCAACTGCCATGCCACAGGCAAGCCTCCCGCTCACTTGAGCAGGACGTTTTCCGTGGGGATCCTCGTCTCGGACTTTTTCGCGGCGAACCAATAATCAAAAACGTCGCGCGCGATCTGCGCGACTGCGGAACCCGAACCGCCGGCCTCGACGACGACGGCGACGGCGATTTCCGGGTTTTCATAGGGCGCGAAGGCAATGAAAACGGCGTTGTTGACGATGTCCTCGCCGAGCTGAACGGTACCGGTCTTGGACGCGACGTTCACGGGGTAATTGCCGAAAATGCCGGAGGGCGAGCCGTAGCGCGAAACGTTGAGCATGCCGAGCTTCACGGCGTCGAAATTGTACTGCTGCGCGTCCACGCGGCTCAGGACGTTCGGCTGGTAGGAATACAAAAGGGCGCTGCTGTCATAGGTTTTCACATTTTTGAGAAAATGCGCGGCGTAGCGCGTCCCGTCCGAGGCGATCGTCGCGGCGTAGGAGGCAAGCTGCATGGGCGTAAAGAGGTTATAGGACTGTCCTATCGAGGCAAGGAGCGTATCGCCGGGGTACCAGTCCTCGCCGACCTCCTCCTCCTTATATTTGCGCGAGGCGAGGACGCCCGTGTTTTCGGCCAGCTCGATGCCCGTCTTTTGCCCGAGGCCGAAGAGTGCCGCATAGCGGGAGATGGTGTCGATACCCGTCTTGACGCCGACGGTGTAGAAGAAATAGTTGCAGGAATTCTGGATGGCCTCGCTGACGTTAAGCTCGCCGTGCGAGCCGGGATAGATCCAGCAGCGGTACTCATAGCCCTCGTACTCGGTGTAGACGCTCTTGTCGAGTATCTTCGTATTCGTGTCGATAACTCCGGCCTGGAGCGCGGCTATGGCGGTATTGATCTTAAAGGTCGAGCCGGGGGAATAGGTTCCCATGATGGCGCGGTTATAAAGCGGGGCGTGCGGGTCGGCGACAAGCTCGGAATAATCGCGCGAGAAGGCGGAAAGGTCGTAGGTCGGGTAAGAGGCGCTGGCGAGGACGTCGCCCGTCCCCACCTGGAGGACGACGACGGCGCCGCCGGTAATCTGCTTGTCCGGCTCACGGCTGAAGTTTATGCTGCCAATCGTGCGCGCGAGGCTGTCCTCCGCCGCCTGCTGGCAGCGGATATCGAGCGTGAGGGTGATGTTGTCGCCCGCCTGCGGCGCGGTGATGTAGTTTTCGTCGGTAACGATACCGTCGCTCGTGCGGGTGAGAGAAACCTTGCCGTCGGTGCCGTGGAGGTAATTTTCAAAGCATTTTTCTATGCCGTCCTTGCCGACGAGCGCGTTGAACGGATAGCCGAGGGAGGTATAGTAGTCAAGGTCCTCCGGGTCGATGGGGGCGACGCGCCCGAGGATATGGGCGGCGTAGCTCGTGAGGTATTCGCGCACGGCGCTCGTGCTTATGCTGACGCCGGGCAGCGCGCGCTCGCGCACGAAGGAGATAAGGTCGATATCCGCGTCCTCAAGGAGGTTATAGTCGCCGCTTCCGAAGAGCGTATTCGTTTCGAGCGAATAACGTATGCCGATAACTCTGCGTCGCTCGGCGGGGGTATAAGCCTCGCTCACGGCGTAGCGCTCCGCGAGATATTCCATGAGGTCGGCGGCCGTCATCTCCGGCTCGAGCTTAAAATGGGTGAAGTAATCGTCCAGCGTGCGTCTGCGGCCCGAGGGCATGTCCTGCTGGTAGAGCCACGGGAGCGAGCCGGAAACGGGCAGCTCGTCGCGCCAGACTTCCCCCTGCGCCTCGATTTCGGCGCAAAGCTCAAGCAGCGCGCCGTTCGGGTCGTCGGAGGCGACGAGGGTCTCGCGGTTTACGGAAATATTGTAGCCTATGCGGTTACTCACGAGCTTGATGCCATTGCGGTCGAGGATGCTGCCGCGGGAGGCCGCGACGGTCTGCGTGGAAAGGCGCGTATTGATAGACTCCTCGTAATACGAGGCGCCGTTTATAATCTGGAGATTATACAGCGCTATGGCGACGGCCGCCGAAAGCAGCAGCGGGACCACTATCATAAGCGCCATGCGCGCGTGGGAGATAGTTTTAAACTGCATCTGAAGCTTCCTTTCATACCAACATCCAATTGATCGGACATCAGTATCATGCCGAGCCGCGCGGACGCGCTGCGCGGCGGACGAAGAAATACAGCGGGATAACGAAAATCATCGAGTACGCCGCCTGAATGAGCACGGAAACGAGCAGCGGCGCGGGCGGCGCGTTATGGTAAACGATAAGCGGGAAAACCTGAAGCAGCGCGCCGAAAACGAGCGCCGCCGCGTTCATGACAAAAAACGACGGAAAACCCCTCGCCATGACAAATTCCGACAAAAAGCCCGCCGTGAAGCCGGCGACGCAGAGGTAAATCGTGAAAAGGAAGTTCGTTCCCGCGGAAACGTCGCAGAAAATGCCCGCGGCGATGCCCCAGAGCCCGCCGCGAAGCCCGCCCTCGAAGAGTCCGAAGCCGACGGCGGCTATGGGCAGCAGCATCGGGCAGACGGAAGCTATCCTCAGATGGGTGAAAACGTCCGTTTGCAGGATATAAAGCAATACGAGCAGCCCGAGGTGCAGCGCCGCTTTTTTCAGCTTAGCAATGTCCAAGGCTTATCCCTCCGCATCCTCTGCGTCAAAATCCTTAATTATGAACACGTTCGACGCGGTCTTTATGTCCGCCGACGGGGCGATAACGCCGTAGGAATACATGCCCGAGGCGTCGGCCACGACCGTGTAGATATTGCCTATGATAAGACCCGAGGGGTAAACCCCGCCCTTGCCGGAGGTAACGACCGTGTCGCCCACAACGATGTCCGAGCTGTCGGAAAGGCATACGAGCCTGACCATCCCGGCCTTCATGAGCTTATAGTCGCCCTCGGTAACAGCCGTCGCGCCCGTGCGGTCAACGACTGCGCCGACGCCCGCCAATGGGTCGAGCAGGGTCTCCACCTGCGCTGTTCCGGCGGAAACGTCCGTAAGACGCCCGATGAGGAAGCCGTTTTCGTTCACTACGCAGTCGCCCGCCTCAAGTCCGGCCTTGCTGCCCTTGTTTATTGTGAAGGAGCTGGACCAGCTTGAGCTCGTCCATGAAATGACGGTGGCCTCCTCGAAAACGAAGTCCTGCCGCTCCTCGGAGAGATTGAGCAGCTTGCGCAGGCGGCGGTTTTCCTCGTTGGACGAGGACGAAAGGCGCACTTCCTCCTCCATCTCCGCGATGTAGGCGCGCAGGCGCTCGTTTTCCGCCTCAAGCTCGTCGTATTCGTACATGTAGGCGTAAACGCGCTCAAGGCTGGCCATGCCGCGGCTCACGAGACTGTCCAGCGGCGCGAAAAGCCCGCGCAGGCTGTGAAAGCCCAGCCCGAGCGCCGAAAGAAGGAGCAGCAGCACGAGAACCGCTATTAGCGCGGCAAGGACCGTGCCGCCCGATTTTTTAAAGAATGTTTTCATGATATCACACCGAACCCGTATTCATTTATGAGCCTTGAAAGGGTACACAGGGGCAGGCCGACGACGTTGAAGAAATCCCCGTCGATACGCTCGATAAAAACGCTCGCGACGCCCTGCGCGCCGTAAGCGCCCGCCTTGTCCATGGGCTCGCCGGTGGCGACGTAGGCGGAAATCTCCGCCGCCGAAATGGGGCGGAAATATACGTCCGTTGCTTCGTAAGCGCTCTTTTCCTCGCCCTTGTAAAGGAGGACGAGGCCGGAATACACCGTGTGCCTGCGCCCGGAAAGAGAAGCGAGCATGCGCGCGGCCTCCGCTTCGTTCTCCGGCTTTTCGAGGATGGCCCCGTCGAGGGAAACGACGGTGTCCGCCGCAATCACGAGCGAAGCCTCATGAGCGCGCGCCGCGGCGTATTTCGCCTTTTCGCGGGCGACGGCAACTGCCGCGTCGCCGGGGAATATCCCGCGCGGGAACTCCGCCTCGCTGGGCGCGGGAACGATGTCGAAGCCCGTGACGCCGAGCATACTAAGCAGCTCCCGCCGCCGCGGCGACTGCGAAGCAAGAACAATGTGAGGAAGCATGTAGAACCTCCGGGATGTATTTTTCGCGCACGTGAAAGGGGCGCCTGTGCAGTGTAATATGCTTGCCGCTATGTTGCGCGAGGCCGGCACCCTTTTCGCTCCCCTTGGATGCGCCGCACCCTTTTCGCTCCCCTTTCAGGGGAGCTGGCTCGGAGGCACAGCCGACGAGTCTGAGGGGTAAATTGTCATCTGAGATGTAGTGACACGGTCTTTCGCTCCCCTTGGATAAGGGGAGCTGGCGGCGGCGCGCAGCGGCGGCGTCTGAGGGGTGGAAGGTCACGCGAGGGCGGCACCCTTTTTTTGCTCCCCTTGGATAAGGGGAGCTGGCGGCGGCGCGCAGCGGCGGCGTCTGAGGGGTGGAAAGGTCACGCGAGGGCGGCACCAATATGGTTGATGCGAAATCTGACGACCCCTCAGTCACGGGCTTTGCCCGTGACAGCTCCCCTTATCCAAGGGGAGCAAAACGCGCCTGCGGCGCGGGGGTACCGATGAACCATATTATTGCCTGTTGCTCTTTACCCTCGACCCCTCAGTCAGCTTCGCTGACAGCGCCCCTTATCCAAGGGGAGCGAAAAGGGGCTCGTTTATCACCCAATATAACCGTTCACCGCGTTCATAACCGCTTTTTTTATTGATACATATAAATCGCCGGAAAGCCTCTCGTACTCTTCTTGAAGCCCCATCTCTTCCGCCGTTGCCGACGGGCTGTCATTCCATGAACCCATTGCGCCAAAAACATCAGCCTTCGACGCCGCTAAAAACAGACTTAACTGTTCAGGCGGCAACTCAGGCACAGCGCTTTCTTTGCTTTCAGGAACAAACGGTTCAATTTCGCTTGTCAGAATGCCATACGCTTCCCTGAAAATCTTAGCAAAGCCTTCAAATTCCAAGGTAAGGGCTAAGTTCTCAATATCCAGAAGGGTCTTTTCAAATTTATCGCGGCAATCGGCAAAGGTACAGGTCAAAGCCGGCTTTTCAGCGTAATCGAATTCTTTATAATAAACGCTCCACGCCTTCTTTTGCGAGTCAAATTTCCATTCGGCTGTCCAAAACGTGGTCTTGCCATCTGAATATTCCGTGACAATTCCCTGTTTTGCAGAATTTGAAAAGCCGGCAAGTTTGATATTGTTTTGCTCAAAGAAAATGATTAAGTTAATACGCTTAAGCCCTCGCTTCTTCAAAACGCTATACCAGCCCGGCACATCGCCGCATTTTTTCGCGCGATTAAAAAGAACACCTTTCCTTGGGGCAAAGGTAAAAACCGGGCTGTTCTCATAGCTGACCGTTTTGTATTCTATTTCTTTGCCGCTGCGCATCGCTTCTTTTACACATAATACCAGTCTCGACAACTGATACAGTTCGCCGTTCATGAGTTTTCCTCCCGCCTTTATATTCCCTCGCCCGGTGAGGCGCTCAACGGCGCTTCAGCTCCTCCACCGAAGCGGCAATTTCCGCCCGCGCTGCCTCCATGAGCTCATCCCAGCCGCCCTCATAATCGTAGGTAACGTCGCCGCCTTCAAGGCGACGGACGTAACCGGCGAGCATGCCGAAATCCTTCTCGTAGCAGTGGAAGCTGTTGGCTCGGTGCGTATAGCTCCCCATCGCTATGCCGAGCTCGTCGGCGACGCGCTTTTGCAGCATAATGAGCGCGAACGCGTTCATAAACGTCGCCTTGCATGCGTCGTTCGAGCGGAAAAGTATCTTCAGATGCAGCGCCCCGCCGCGGATAAAAAACTGCAGATGCTGCAGACAGGCGGGGTTTTCGTTGCCCTCCGCCGCGTCGTGCCGCCAATCGCGAACGTCGATCACCGCGCGGCGCGAATCGGGGTTACGCCGCAGCTCGCGCAGGATGAAGGGAAGCTGCTCCGCCATGCGCGAATGGTAGGTGTAGGCCCAGTTTCCCCGCTCTATCTCAAAGTCGAGTATGCCGTCCAGCATCTCCTGGCGGTACTGCTCCAGCTCGCGCGGCCCGCCTATCGAGAGCTTCGATATCATCGGCTCGGCAAGCGGCTCGGCGACGCAAATAGTCATGGACAGCTCCTTCTGATTTGTGTTATAATCGGGGCATGGACTGATTTCGCCCTCGCGGTCAAGCACGCGCAGAGCCTCATGGTAAGCCTCCGGCAGCGTCCTGCCGTAGACGACGGATTCTTTCATGACGGATCACTTCCTTGAACATCGTTGATTTATATGTTAATATGTCGTATGATTATTAAACTCGCGAAGCGCTTTCGCTCCCCTTGGATAAGGGGAGCTGTCGCCATAGGCGACTGAGAGGTCGAAGCTAAAGAATAGCTTGCACCACTTTGGTTCCGCCCTCGCGCAACCTTCCACCCCTCAGACGCCGCCGCTTCGCGTCGTCGCCAGCTCCCCTTATCCAAGGGGAGCAAAAAAGGTGCGGCGCATCCAAGGGGAGCAAAAACGGGTGCCGACTGAGAGGCCCCCACACGCCCGGCACAATTCCACATAATTTATTTTATAATAAACGCGCTCCTATGTAAAGCAAAACCGATTCGGAGGATTTCACAATGACGCTAATCGTTATGGCCGCGGGGCTCGGCTCCCGTTACGGCGGCTGCAAACAAATCGACGGGGTTGGCCCCGGCGGAGAAATTTTGATGGAATACGCGGTCTATGACGCGGTCCGCGCCGGCTTCGACAAAATCGTCTTCATCATCAAGCAGGAGATGGAGGCCGTCTGCCGCCCGATTTTCACGGGTCCAATGGCGCGGCTCAGGACGCCGGTGGGCAAACAGATCGAGATAAAAACCGTATTTCAGGATAATTCAACGCTTCCGGCCTTCTACACCCCCGCGCCGGACCGCGTAAAACCGCTCGGGACCGTCCACGCCGTGCTCTGCGCGCGCGAGGCCGTCACGGAGCCCTTCGCCGTTATTAACGCGGACGATTTCTATGGCCCTTCGGCATTCGTAACGATGAAAAACGCGCTCGAAACGCTTCGCCCCGAGCACGAAGCCTGCATGGTCGGCTACCTGCTTAAGAACACGGTCAGCCCCTTCGGCGGCGTGACGCGCGGCATCTGCGCGGCCTCCGGCGGACTCCTGAAGAGCGTTACGGAGACCTATAAAATCACGCTCATGCCGGACGGACGCATCGTTTCCGAGCCCGAGGGCGAGGCGCGCGAGCAGGACGGCGAAGCCCTCGTCAGCATGAATTTCTGGGGCTATACGCCCTGGATTTTCGGCGAAATGGAGCGCTATTTTCATGATTTTCTGCGCGGTCTCGCGCCGGATGACGCGAAGAGCGAGTGCCTCCTGCCGGTAATGACGGACGCAATGATAAAGCGCGGCAGCCTCGCCGTTTCCGTTTTGCAGACGGGCGAAAAGTGGTTCGGCATGACCTACGCCGAGGACCGCGCCGACGCTGCGGCCAAGCTCCGCGATAAGCACGCCGCCGGCGATTACCCCGCAACCCTGCGCTGACCGAGGGCTAATAATATATATGCATCCCCCGCGCCCTTCGCCCCCCTTGGATAAGGGGAGCTGTCCGCCGGAGGCTGACTGAGGGGTCGTCCCCGCGAAGCGCTTTCGCTCCCCTCTCAGGGGA
>JAEEUX010000114.1 GCA_016290695.1 Oscillospiraceae bacterium | reverse complement strand
TCGCTTGATGTTTTGCTGCTGTTGCATCCATTTATTTCGCCCCCTCGTAAGAATTCCCGAGAATTCTTGCGAATTCTCGGGAACAGTTTCTCACAAAGCCGGGGATGTTTCTATCCGCCGATAGCTTTGACGGTTACCTTGTCGCGCAAGCGGCGAGCGAAATGGCGATTAAATAAGCAGGGGCTCCGTTTACGCAACGGAGCCTCTGACATTTCCCTTGATTAGAGGTGAGTTCAGCTATTGTTTATATGGGATTTTATTGCCGGCGATGTTCTTAACAAAATGGTAGATTGGGCCTATGCGCAGATTATAGGCTTCCTCGGAAACTTCTTCTCCGAGATGGGCAATATGGGCGTCGAGCTGTTTTCAATGGTGTGGGTGGAAAGAATCATATCGTTCTTCTCTCACCTTGCGTGGGCTCTCTACGTCGTAGGGCTCGTGGTCGCCTGCTTTGAGTGCGGAATCGAGTACAGCTCCGGGCGGGGCAATATAAAGGAAACGGCGCTTTGCGCCATTAAGGGTTTCCTTGCCGTAAGCCTGTTTACAATAGTGCCGGTTAGGCTCTATTCGCTTTCGGTAAGCCTGCAATCGTCGCTGACCGGAGAAATTACCGGCTACGGAAACACGTTCGGCGAAACAGCCACAGCGGCACTGTCGGATTTTTCGTCTATCGAAAGCATTACGGAGGCGGGGGCGAGCCCCCTGTCCGGCCTGGGCTCTGTAACGAGCCCATTTATGATTATATTCTGCGTGATCCTTATGGCCTATGCAATCATAAAGGTTTTCTTCGCAAACCTGAAACGCGGTGGTATCCTGCTCATACAGATTGCCGTTGGCAGCCTCTATATGTTCAGCGTTCCGCGTGGGTATTCCGATGGATTCATACAGTGGTGCAAGCAGATAATAGGGCTGTGCCTGACGGCCTTCCTCCAGGCGACCATGCTGATATCCGGACTGATGGTCTTCAAGGACAGCGTCCTGCTCGGCCTCGGCCTCATGCTCTCCGCCGGAGAGGTGCCGCGCATAGCGGGAGCCTTCGGCCTTGATACCAGTATGCGCGCAAATATTATGAGCGCCGTTTATACAGCGCAGGCGGCAGTAAATACAACGAGGAACATTGCGGCAGCGGTAACTAAGTGATTAATTGTCACTTGTGCTTTGCTTTCCGTGCTGTTTTCGTTGGTTTTGGTAATAGCTATCTGACGGAGGCTTCGGTATTGTTTGCTTGCAAAAAACAGAAAAGGAGCGTAGCCATGGAAACAAAAAAGAACCTATGCGCCATGATACCGGAATCGCTGCACTCTCGGGTGCGGCAGGAACAGGAAGCGCTCGGAAAAACGCTGAGCGAGCTTATTGAGCAAATACTGATTGAACACTATGAAGGAGGACGTAATATGGAGCCGACAAAAACGCTCGCGGTGCAGATTTCGGAGGATCTCTTCAACCGCCTTAAGGAATACCTGCACAGGCATAAGCTCAAGCAGAAAACGTTCATCGTAGAGCTGATAGAGAACGCGCTGGATGAAGAAGAGGTTAATGAAGACGTTGATGCGAACGGGAAAACGGTATAGGGTATCAGTTCCTAACGCGAGAGAATAATCCAATTAGGCTTAAAAGCACAGATGATTTGTGCTTGCCTGAGGAGTTGTAAAAAGATTTTTATACGGTATAGTAATATGATGTTTTTGTGGAAACCACAACGGGCTGCCAGATAGACAGAGATTACTTGATAAAGAAATTAACAAGAAAAGGAGATTAATTGACTTCTAGACGAATGACACTTTCAACGTGTTCATTTACCCAATAAAAAGAGGCTTTGTTGTCTATAAGATCTTTTAGCACACTTGCGTGAGGATGCCTATATCGATTCTGATAGCCGGCCTGAATAACCAAATTAGCATTCATCTTTGAAAGCTCTGGCTGATAACTATATTTCGATCCGTGGTGAGGTACTTGAACAGTTCCGATGTGTTCCCAAACATCTGCAAATTTCTCTTTTAATTGCTCCCATTCATTGTATCCCGCAGCGTGGTAATCACCGGTATACAAACAACCTTCCGGATAAGAGTTGGAGCAACAACAATCGTACGTGTTCTTGTAAATACGTGACTTAAGCTTTTTTTCATCTTTCAGTCCGGAATAGACTACCATGGAATTTGTGTTAAGTCCACCCGGTATTCTCTTGTACACCCTCTCTTTGAGCTCCTCATATTTGCTCCTCCAAAAACTGGATGATATTATATCTTTTGGTAGCCCGGAAATATCGTAGCCTTCGCGTTTCAATATATCTATGAAGAGTTCTTTTCTTGTTTTATTCTGAAAATTATAAGGAATAAAAATCCAGTTTAGGCACTCTTGAGGTGACAGTGGAAGGGGAGTTCCTGATTTCATTGGCTTTGGTTTTGGCGAATGGTCATTTTGGGGATAGTCGTCTTCCAGATTGTAGTCTTCTGGATAGTCGTCTTCCGGATTGTCGTCTTCCGGATTGTCGTCTTCCGGATTGTCGTCTTCCGGATAAACAAAGATAACTTGAGTTTCAGGGCTCTGTTCAGTAATACTACTAACTGGATTGCGCAATAAGTTCATTGTAAAGTAAGGCAACTCTTTTCCATTTTCCAAAAAGTAGAATAGTTCCGTAAGGATACGCTCTTCCTTTGTCAAATAAGGAATATAAACCTCATTAACTCTACAATAAGAAAGAAGAATTTGTAATCCGTTTACATGATCATCGTCAAGGTGAGAAACAAAAACCTTTTCGATTACCGCACCCTGCTGAAATGCATCCTTTATTTGCTGTTCGACATTTGCTGCGCCGGAGCTTGAACCGCAGTCAAATACAATGTTTGCATCCATAAACTTTTCCGCAGCGAAATTTCCCTGCCCGATTGGGAAAAAAGTCCTTATCATATTGTACTTCCTCCTTGCACTTTGGTGAATAATCTTAATCTGGAGATGGTAAGACTGTGTTTAAATAGCTGAATTGATGTGTTCATTATATAACAATACGACTTCTATTTGCAACAGAAAGACTAAGCAATTATGAAATTATACGACAATTTGCCGAACAATTATTAAATAACTTTTGCTTCTGCGGTTAAAGCGGGCTCGTGGCAACCACAGATGGGAACTCGGAAATATATCCCGACCGCTCAGCTTCCTGTGGTTTTACCACTTTGAGAACACCAGCCGCCGTTTTCGGCGGCTGCATTACTTTTTGGAGGTGACTGACTATATACATTTACCCGGATAACCTGAAAGCCAAGGCGACGATGTGGTTATGGGAGCTTCGTGACATAGCCATAATCGGCATCGGCCTTCTTATTTCTATCCTCGGCGTGACCAGGGCGAGCTTATATGTGCCGCTTGTGCTTACGGCGGTGTATGCCTTCCTGAGCATACGCCTTGACGGCAGCAGCATTCTGGATTTCATCAGATATGCCGCTGCCTTTCTTATTACACGACAGCAGACTTACGAATGGAGGCTTAGCTGATGAACAGAGAAAAGAAAAAGAAAAACGCCCGCGGAGTTTCGACGCGGGAACTGATGGGCATAGAAAACATTACAGACTGCGGCCTTGCCACGCGGCTCGGCAAGCTTGTGTTCTTCATAATCAAGCCGACGAATATCAGCGTGCTGCCGGAGGCAAGCGTTACGGCGCGCATTTTTGCCCTCCTGAACGTTATAAAGGGGCAAAGCGACATAGAGATGCTGGCGATGAACTCGAAAGAGTCCTTCGAGGACAACAAAAACTATTACCGCCGCAGGATGGATGAAGAAGAGCTCCCGGTGCTGCGAAAGCTTCTGGAACAGGACTGCAATCATCTGGACCGCATACAAATCCTCATGGCGACGGCGCGCGAGTTCTTCCTTGTCGTTCGCCTGCACGATGAGCGGGAGTCCGAGATACTTCCGTATCTCGCGCGAATAGAAAGCAGCATCAGGGACAGCGGCTTCACCGTCCGCCGCGCCGGAGAACAGGATATTATGCGAATGCTCGCAGTCTACTACGAGCAGAATGTGACCACGGAGCACCATGACCGGTATGACGGTGAACGATGGGCTGTGCTCGCGGATGGGAAGGAGGAAACGGTATGAGCCGGAAAAACAATGCGGCGATTGGTGAAGGAGAGCATATCAAAGATTTTCTGGATATGATTTCGCCGTCAATAATCAAGTTCAGCGTCGACCATTTCATCTGCGGCAACACCTTCCGCTGCGTATGGGCGCTCCGCGAATACCCTACGCAGACGCAGGAGCAGGCTATACTCCGGCACCTCGGGGAGAAGAGCGGCGTTACGCTCCGTATATATACAAGGAAAGTCAGCGCCGCCGAGGAAAAGAAAATACTCACAAACGCAACGAACAAGAACAGACTCGGCAGCGCGAACACAAACGACCTTCAACAGACCATTACAGCGGAAAGCAATCTTCAGGACGTGGCCGCGCTTATAGCCGCGACTCACAGGAACCGCGAGCCACTCCTCCACTGCGCCGTCTACATAGAGCTTGCCGCCGCGAGCCTCGACGCGCTCAAGCTTCTTCAGGCCGATGTGCTGACCGAGCTTGTCCGCAGCAAGCTTAACGTGGACAGGCTCCTGCTCCGCCAGCAGCAGGGTTTCCTTGCCGGCAATCCAGCCGGCTACAATTCCTTCGGAGCGCAGTTCGAGCGGGTGCTCCCGGCAAGCAGCGTAGCGAACCTTTATCCGTTCAATTACAGCGGCAAGACTGACGCAAAGGGCTTTTTCATAGGCAAGGATAAATACGGCAGTAATGTGCTTGTAGACTTTGATCAGCGTGACGAGGACAAGACCTCCGCAAACATCCTCATTCTCGGCAACTCCGGCCAGGGCAAATCGTATCTCATGAAGCTCCTTATACTCAACTTTCTCGAAGCCGGGAAGTCCGTCATTACGCTTGACGTGGAGCATGAGCAGAAGGATATGTGCCAGGCTGTCGGCGGTTGCTTTGCGGACCTGATGGCCGGAGAGTATCGCATCAACCCGCTTGAGCCCAAGTGCTGGGATGAGGGCGGCGAGGTGGATGACCCGGACGCGCCGGAAGCGTTTCGGAAGAGCACACGCCTCGCGCAGCACATATCTTTTCTGAAAGACTTCTTCCGCAGCTACAAGGATTTCAGCGACGGGCATATAGACACAATCGAAATCATGCTCTCAAGACTATATGCCGGATGGGGAATAAGCTCGCAGACGAACTTCGGAAAGCTGCGGAGCGAAGATTATCCGATACTCTCCGACCTCTATGACCTCATAGAGAATGAGTATAAGAACTATGACGAAACCAAGCGCCTGCTCTACACGGAGCAGATGCTTCAGGAAATCCTGCTCGGACTGCATTCCATGTGCAAGGGTGCGGACGCTCAGTTCTTCAACGGGTATACGAACATCACAAGTTCAAGATTTCTTGTATTCGGCGTGAAAGGGCTGCTCACGGCGGCGAAGAACGTGAGGAACGCGATGCTTTTCAATATCCTTTCGTATATGTCCGACAGCCTCCTCACCGCCGGAAGCACGGTGGCGGCGCTTGACGAGCTGTATATCTGGCTCAATAATCCTACGGCGCTTGAATACATACGCAACTCTTTAAAGCGCGTCCGCAAGAAAGAGTCCGCGATGATTCTTGCCAGCCAGAACCTCGACGACTTCAACCAGGAGGGCATAAGAGAGATGACGAAGCCTCTGTTTTCCATTCCGCCGCATCAGTTCCTCTTCAATCCCGGCTCAATAGAAAAGCAGTCATACATGGATATGCTCCAGCTCGAGGACGCCGAATACAATCTTATCCGTTTCCCGCAGCGAGGCGTGTGCCTGTATAAATGCGGCAACGAGCGGTATCTGCTGGAGGTGCATGCGCCGGAATATAAGGAAAAGCTGTTTGGAACAGCGGGCGGCCGATGATGACAGTCACGGCAGGAGCCGCGGCGAAGGCTGCACTCGCTGCTCTGAGCAGCGGGAAAGCGCGAAAGGCGGCCGGATGGATTGCTGCCGCGATCCTCTCTCCGCTGATAGTCCTGACCGCTTTCGTGTGTGCCCTTGCCGGAGGCACGGCAAATCACAATGACCTGGCTGTTAAGGCAAGTTTCTACGGGACGGAGTTCTCCGACGATGTTCCGTCGGAGTTCAGAGAGCACATAGAGGATATGCAGACATCGTTTTCCGTTCTGGACAGAGCTGTGACCGCCGTAAATTCAGCGGCGGAAGGCGGAGGCGTTGATCTAGGACAGGTTAAGTCTGTATTCTATGCACTCTGCTTCGGGGATGATGTACCGTCAAGGCGCGCGGCGGACCGCTTCGTGGATTGCTTTTATACTACCGAAACGAGAGCGAGCACCGTCACTGTCGTGCAGGAGGACGGTACCGTCGTGACGCATAGCGTATCGTATACGGTGAATGTTCCCGTGTCTATGAGCGCGGCTTACGCTAATCTTGCCGCTGCATTTGACCGCGAGATTACGCCGGAGGATAAGAATAACGCAGACCATATCTACGCCATGATCTACGGCGCGGCTTTGGGCGGCGGTTCTTTCAGCGGCAATTATATCGCGGGCGGCGAACGGAGCGTGGAGCTCGACCTCTCTTCCTTCTGCGATCCGGACACGAAGAACAGCCGCGACCTCGTGGCCTACGTCGTAAATGCGTGGCAGTCCGGCTGGGGTTACGTCTGGGGTACCTTCGGAGATGTCCTTACGCCTGCACTCTTAGACTACAAGGAAGAACAGTATCCGGACGGCGTCGGCTCATACAAAGGCTTCATCGAAGAACATTGGCTTGGCGCTCGAACGACGGACTGCGTCGGCCTTGTAAAAGGATACGGCTGGCTCAACCCGGAAAGTCTTGAGCTTGAATACGACACAAACGGCATGCCGGACGTGGGCGCGAACCAGATGTACTATGCTTCGGAGGACTCGGGGCCGATAGATTCGCTCCCGGAAGTTCCGGGAGTTGCCGTCTGGATGGACGGACACATGGGAGTATACATTGGCGACGGAGAGGTCATAGAGGCGATGGGTACACACTACGGCGTGGTGAAAACCCAGCTCGATGAGCGCGGCTGGACGAACTGGTTCCGCATACCCTACATCAATTACGACTGATAAAGGAGACTGAAAATGAAGATGCAGACGATAAGCCTTGCCTATGCGGCGGAGAAGGTTGAGGCTATGAAGCTCTACATGGCGAAGAAAAATCTACAACTTGAGAGCGAACTCCTCGAAGCTGTAGACAAGGTTTATGAAAAATATGTTCCCGCGCAGGTGCGTGAGTTCCTCTCGGACAGAGCAAAGGAGGTGGAGGAGCCGCCCCGCCAGCCTCGCGTTTCGAGGGAGAGAAAGCCGGACTCCGGCGGAAGTGAAAGCGAAGAATAAGAGAAAAATGTTCCCTGAGAAACGGGATTGGCAAGCGTGTTTTTACAGGGCGTGAGAGCCCCATTCAAACCCCGTTCAACGCTGCGTCGTGCCGATGAAGTTAATGCTGCGCCCTTGTCCGCGTGTCTGCCCCTTTGTTTGCGCTGTGTGCGATGCTGTACCGGGAGGTGGAGCAAGTACCCCTGACGGGCGTTTTGGGTGCGTTTTGGGCGGATTTTGAGAGGGTGTTCCGTAAAAAATTAAAAGCAGGAGAAAGCGCTGACGGCGATTCGCCGGCGCAATCACACCTTCCCGCGGTGCGGGCAGGGGTTTGCGGCTTTCAAAGTGACGGCGATTTGCCGTTTGCAAAAGCCAAGTGACGGCAATTAATCTGAAAGTCTCCTGATTTGCCCTGTTTGCAGGC
>JAEEUX010000001.1 GCA_016290695.1 Oscillospiraceae bacterium | reverse complement strand
GATTGCCTCGGAAAGCTCGTCGAGTTCCGTCGGGGAACTGAATTTATGGTAATTGAAAGCCTCTTCATCCTCGGTAAGCAGCTTTTTTCTAAGCTCATTTACGCATATTTCTTTTAAATAATCCTCGTCTCCGAAGAATACATAGCAGTTAGCAAGGTCCTCAACGCTCTTGAGTTTTCTGAAATCCGCATAGGACTTGTATTCATCGTTTTTCTTTGCGGCGCACATTGTTTAATCATCTCCCCCATCTTTGCCGAGTCTTACCGTTACGGTTCCATTTACATCTGTCCTGTAAACCTCCGCGCCCGCGTTTTTGAAGCGAGCCAAGATTTCCTCGGACGGATGACCGTAGTTATTTTCTCCAAGTGATATTATAACGCATTCCGGAGTAATGGTGCTGAGAAGCTTTTCTGAATTTGATGCCTTGGAGCCGTGGTGGCCTGCGATGAAAAGCTCCGCATCCGGCAGCTGGGTATACTCCGTCAGGCGATATTCCGTATCGGCGTTCATGTCGCCTGTTATGACAAGGTCAAAATCCCCTGAGCTGAAAACGGCGGAAAGCCCCATTTCGTTAAGATTCTTTCCTCCGAGCGGTGGAATGATTTGGCTTTTCACGCTGCCAAAGGCGTATTCAAATGAATCGTCGTCCACTATAACGATGTCAGTCCCCTGTTCCTCTGCTTTATTAATTATGTAATCTCTGAAACCGCCTTCTTCCTCGTTCAGTTCAGGGATAATAAGGGTATCAACGCTCATTCTGTTCAACAGTTCAGCCGCGCCGTTTACGTGGTCGCTGTGAAAGTGCGTCAGTATAAGCGCGTCGAGCGAGTTTTGTCCCATTGAGGCAAAGTATTCCGCGGCAATATCTCCCGCGTTGGTATACGAATCGCCGCCGCAGTCTACCAGGACGTAGTGTCCCTCACTGCTCAATGCGATGGATTGTCCCTGTCCCACGTCGAGAACCGTGACGGTTACCTTGCCCAGCGCGCTTTCAAGGCGGCTGAAACCCGCTGCAGCCGAGAGAACGACTAAGTTTGATGCCACAAAAAGCGCAAAGCGCCCGCGAACGCCCTTCATGAAAAAGAGCGTGATGAACTCCGCATACATAAACACGAGCCACGCCTTGATATAAGGGCTAATCGTGTAGACAGAGGCAAAGGGCAGCCTCGCAAGCGCGGAGCTCACCGCACGAACATACCAGACAAAGGCTGAGGACAGCAGCGCCAAGATATGTCCCGCGGGCGAAAACACCATGCCGATTGCGACGGCAATGGCGCCCGTCGCGAACATAAACGAAACAGCCCAAAGCACGAGAAGATTGGTCACGGGCGCAATTACGGAAACAGAACCAAACATAAGCGCAGTAATGGGGACAGTGAAAACAAGCGCGCTGAGCGACGAGGAAGCGGAGGCTGCGACGAACGAAAGGCCCTTTCTCCTCAGCTTACCCCGGTAAAGGCGCTTGAAGCGCCCTTCTCTGAACGGGCGCAGAAAGAAATTATATAGCTTATCCGAAAAGAGCAGCATTCCGAGCGTCGCGGCAAAGGATAGCTGCAGGCCGCCGTTTTTCACTGACATAGGGTTCTGCATGCAGAGCAGCAGAAGCGCCAGAGCAAGCGCCGTAATACCGTCATAATCCCAGCGAAATGAGAGTCCGACAAGCATAGTTATCTGCATAACTCCCGCGCGAACGACGGATGCCGTGAAGCCCGTCAGCGCCATGAACGCGATTATAACCGGGATACAGATAAGGTTCCCGATGCGTCCCTTACCGAAAACAAGCCGCAGCAAACCCACAAGGAAAACAAGATGCATCCCCGAAACCGCGACAATGTGCGCCGCTCCCGCAGTGCGCAGCGTGGAAACAAGATATGAGTCGTCGTTAAGGCGCAGCCTTGTTCCTGTAAGCACAGCCTGCATTATGCCAACGGCAAAGGGTGGGAATATCTCTTCGATTTTATTGTTAATTTTCTTCGCACAGACGCGGTGGAGAAAAATGAGTTTCTTGTATTTACCCGCGTCTAATTTATCGTCTTGAAGCTCGGCGCTCCCATCCGCGTACACGAAAAGAGGTATGCCGCGTGAGAAGAAATAATCGTTTTCCGTCTCACGCCCGCTTGAAAGGACCTTGCCGCTGAGGCTTATCACATCGCCGGGTTCAAGTATTCTGTCTTCTCCGAATTCATAGACGAGAGCGCGCGGCGACATCATATCGTCCCGCAGCAGCCTCACCTCTGTCCTCACGCCGTAATCTCTCGGCTCCGAAGAATCGAGCACTACGGCGCTAAGCTCCACCCTGTCCCCGCAAAGCGTGAGAGCTGGTTTTATAAAGATAATGTTATAGACAAAGAACCAAGCCGCGCCGAACAAGGCGCCGAGCACAATAACGGATAAATATGGCGCAGCCTTCCTTCGCAGCGCGCCGAAAATAACGGTCACCGCGAGCAGAGCTGCGAAAACCGCCGCAAACACGACGGTGATGTGATCTGATATACTCACAAGAAAGATTGCCGCTGAGAACGCGAACGCAAAACACGCAAGCTTTCTCATGGCGGCAATCTTCCTTTCTTTGTCATTATTTGTTTGTCAGCCGGGAGGCCATGTCATATCACGTCCTGAGAGAACGTGAAAATGCAGATGAAAAACGCTCTGCCCCGCCTGCTTACCGCAGTTGGAAACAACGCGGAAGCCTTCCTTGAAGCCCATCTCCGAAGCAAGCTTGGCTATTACCTCAAAGGCGTGCGCGACGATGCCGGAGTTTTCGGCGTTTATCGCGGCGACGGACTCGATATGCTTCTTGGGGATAACGAGAAAATGCGTTGGAGCCTGAGGGTCAATATCGTAAAATGCGTAGACCTGATCGTCCTGATAAACGCATTTGGACGGAATTTCCCCGGCTGCAATTTTACAAAAAAGGCAATCTTCCATTCGGTTTCCCTCCAGTATAATCAGATTTTACTGCTCACGAAATCATCTACCGTGGCGAGGGCGTTATCGAGGGCAAGAACGTCCTTGCCGCCGCCCATTGCGCTGTCCGGCTTACCGCCGCCGCTGCCGCCGCAAAGCTTGGATACGTTCTTGATTATTTCGCCGGCCTTGATGCCCTTTTCGACGGCTTCCTTGCCACATACGGCGAGGAAGGTTATTTTATCGTCATTCACAGAAGCGAGCACGGCGACCGCCTTCGGCTCCCTGTCGCGGATAAAGTCTCCGAGCTTGCGGAGATCATCCGCCGTAAGCCCCGTCTGCGTCGCGGTAAACACCTTGAGACCCTTAATCTCCTTGGCGGCAACGAGGAAACTTTCCGCCTTGCCGGAAAGAGCTCCGTCCTGAAGCTTTTCGAGGGTCTGTCTGAGATTCTTCATTTCCTTGACCATGTTCTCGGCCTTAGTCATAAGCTCGCCGGGAGTGGTCTTGAGAATTTCGGAAAGAGTCGAGAGCTTAGCGTAAAACTCGTCAAGCTGAGCCATGACAGCCTTGCCGGTAATCGCTTCGATTCTGCGAACGCCGGAAGCGATGGAGCTTTCTGAGACTATGCGGAAAGGCCCGACCTTTGCAGTGTTGTCAAGATGCGTTCCGCCGCAGAATTCTATTGACTTGCCGCCCATGTTTACGACGCGGACGATATCGCCGTATTTCTCGCCGAAAAGCGCCGTCGCGCCGGATTTTTTAGCTTCCTCAATGGGCATTTCGCGGATATCTACGTTCATGCCGTCCATGACCATTTCGAGGACTTCGTTGGTGATTTTCGCCATCTCTTCGCCGCTTATCGCGGAGAAATGGGTAAAGTCGAAACGGAGTCTGTCAGGCTCAACGAGGGAGCCCGCCTGATGAACGTGATCGCCGAGAACGTCGCGCAGAGCCTTCTGAAGAAGGTGCGTGGCGCTGTGAGCGCGCATGATAGCTGCTCTGCGGGCGGTGTCAATAGCGGCGACGACCTCGTCCTCAACGGAGACGGAGCCGGAAACTATCTTGCCGTAATGCAGGAATTTGCCGCCCTTATTTTTCTGAACGTCAGTTACCTCAAAGCGCATATTGCCGTTCGTAAGTGTTCCGTGGTCGGCAACCTGGCCTCCCATTTCCGCATAGAACGGGGTCTTGTCGAGAACGATTATAGCCTCGTTCCCTTCTCTTGCGGAAGCGCAGGCTTCGCCCTCAGCCACGATTGCGATGACCTTGCCCTTTGCTTCGGTCTCGGTATAGCCGAGGAACTCGGTGGGCGTATTGTCGTCAATGCCGAGGTCAATGCCCGCCCATGCGAGGTCTCCGAGCGCCTTGCGCGCCTCTCTCGCGCGTTCACGCTGCTCAAGCATGAGCTTGTCAAAGCCCTCCTGGTCAACCTTCATGCCCGCTTCCTCGACCATTTCGATAGTGAGGTCGATCGGGAAACCGTAGGTATCGTAAAGCTTAAAGGCGTCGGCGCCGGAAAATACGCTCTCCCCGCGCTCTCTGTGGCCGGAAAGCAGCTCTTCAAAAATCTTCATGCCGCCGTCGATGGTTCTGGCGAAATTCTCTTCCTCAAGGCGGATGATGCGAGTGATGTAATCCTTCTTCTCGCCGAGCTCGGGATAGGCACAGACGTTTTCATGGATAACCATGTCGCAGACTTTATAGAGGAAGGGCTCGTTCACGCCGAGGAGCTTTCCGTGGCGCGCGGCGCGGCGGAGAAGCCTTCTGAGGACATAGCCTCTGCCCTCGTTCGAGGGGAGGACGCCATCTGAAATCATAAACGTGGCGGAACGGATATGGTCTGTAATGACTCTGAGGGAAACATCCGTCTTATGGCTCTGGCCGTATCTTGCGCCCGTAATCTCCGAAACCTTGTTCGTTATGTTCATAACGGTATCAACGTCGAAGAGCGAGTCAACATCCTGGCAGACGACGGCGAGGCGTTCAAGACCCATGCCGGTATCTATGTTTTTCTGAGCAAGCTCGGTATAGTTGCCGTTCCCATCGTTATTGAACTGGGAAAAAACGTTGTTCCAAATCTCTATGAAACGGTCGCAGTCGCAGCCAACCTTGCAGTCCGGCTTGCCGCAGCCGTACTTCTCGCCGCGGTCAAAGTAAATCTCCGAGCAGGGGCCGCAGGGGCCGGAGCCATGCTCCCAGAAATTATCCTCCTTGCCGAAGCGGGTGATGCGCTCGGGCGCGACGCCGATTTCCTTTGTCCATATATCGAAGGCTTCATCGTCGTCTACATAAATGGAGGGATAGAGCCTCGAGGGGTCTATCGCCATCCACTCGGGAGAGGTGAGAAACTCCCAGCTCCAGGAAAGGGCCTCTCTTTTGAAGTAATCTCCAAATGAGAAGTTGCCGAGCATTTCAAAATAAGTTCCGTGGCGGGCGGTTTTGCCGATGTTTTCAATATCGCCGGTTCTGATGCACTTCTGGCAGGTGCAGACTCTTCTTCTCGGCGGCTCGACTTCGCCCGTAAAATAGGGCTTCATGGGCGCCATGCCGGAATTTATGAGCAGAAGAGAAGCGTCGTTTTGCGGAATAAGCGAAAAACTCGGAAGGCGAAGATGCCCCTTCGTCTCAAAAAAGGACAGAAATTTTTCTCTTATTTCATTAAGGCCTAATTTTTCCATTTCAGGAAGTCCCCCAGTTATATAAATCTATATTTTATCCGCTTATCCGCCGAAGTCGGAGCTTGCGACAAAGGCTTCAAATTCTGAATAATTGGTAAAGAATTTATGCGTTCCGTCTTTCTTGAGCGCATAGTAATAATAGCTCGTACTCTCGGGATTGAGCGCTGCTTTTATAGAGGCAAGTCCCGGGTTCGCAATGGGTCCCGGCGGGAGGCCCTGGTACTTATAGGTGTTATACGGGCTATCCACCTCAAGATCATCATAGCTGAGCTTATCCTTGCGTTCTTCAAGAGCGTACTGAACCGTCGCGTCTATCTGCAAATAACCGAAGGAGCTGCTGTTAAGGCGGTTATAGATGACGGAGGCAATACGCGGTCTTTCAGCATCTGACGCGGCTTCCATCTCTATCATCGATGCGACGGTAAGTATCTCGTTGAAGGGCCTGCCCAGCTCCGCTGCCTGCGCGTACATTTCATCGGTTATACGGCGCTTGAAGTTATCGAGGAATTTCTCGATCGTGTATTTCGGACTCGCTTCCTCGTAAAACTCGTAGGTATCCGGGAAGAGGAAGCCCTCAAGTCTCGTGTCCGAGCCAAGCTTATCCGGCGAGAGGAAGGAATAATCAAGCTCGCCGTTTTTGGCGTACTCTTCAAGCTCGGCAACCGTGCAGACATTCGCTTCTTCAAGTAATTCAAAGGTCTGTTTCACGGTCTTGCCCTCTGGGATGGTGAGTTTCGTCGTAACAGCTTCCGTAGCTCCGCGCTGGAGATGCGTAACAATGGCGCGGTAATCAAGCTGTGAGCTGATTTCGTACTCGCCGGGGTCTATCTTTTCGGAAGCGTGGGAGAATCCGGCGAAGAGCTTGAATAGTATGGGATATTGGATTATGCCGCCTTCCTTAAGAGAATCTGCTACTTCGTCTATGGTAAAATTCTCGGCAACAACTATTGTCGCTTTTGCCTCAGGCTTATTGAGCGAGAGAACGTCGTTCGCCGCCACCCAGGCGACGGCTGCGAGAACCGCGCTGATGCAGACTATCATTATGAAATAGAGCAGGCCACCCATGCAGCCGAGACGTCTGTTTTTGCGTCGATACACAGCGCGCGTAACCTCCTCTTGTTTCTCTGACGGTTCCGCCTCGCGGGGCACAGATTCCGCCTCATCCTTCTTTGGCTGCGCCTTGCCTTCACCGTGTTCCTTCTTATGCTCGGCAGCTTCCGTTCTAAGGCTTGCGGCAGAATCTATACGCCGGGTCATATCGAGCTTATCCGATCGATCCTTCTTGTCTTTCGCGTCTCCGCGCCGGTTATCCGCGGGAAGACCATCCTTATAAACATGGGTATTATCATCCACCGAGGCTTCGACGTTTTTGAATTCCTCGCTGCTCATGCCGAGAAGCTTAGCAAGGTCTTCGTCGCTTATAATCTCGGAATCGTCAAAGCCGGCGCCCGACGTCTTCTGCTCCGACTCTTCAGGTTCGATGCTCCTCAAAAACTCTTCAAAGGCTTCGTCCTTACCCGAGGAAAAGCCGGAGAAAATATCGTTATTATCGTCTGTCATTAAATTAACACCTCTTTTTCCGGTAACTGTAACTTCGGAAAGAATCGGCACATAGAATAAGCCGAAGGATGAAGAAAATTTCATCCGTTTCACAGGCTCCTGAGAAAAACGCTGAAAATCAGGCGTTTTAAAAAATTTAGCCACCCGCACGGGCGGAGCCGGAGTTGTGCGTGCGGAGAAAGGATTCCACTATGTTTTGCGGAAACTCTTGTAATAATTCCTGGATTTGGATAATCCTCATTATTCTCATCATCTGCTATTCCGGCAACTTCGGCGGCTGCGGTAACGGCTGCGGAGGCTGCGGCTGCGGAAATAACTGCGGGAACTGCTGACAACGTTTTTTCAGACGGAGGCTCTCTGCGGAGAGCCTCCGCGGTTCTGTCAGGGCTTGCAGGCAGTCTCAAAGTCATCGCCGAATAAAAAGTATATCACATTCAACTTCAGTTTCAAACAAAAACATCTTCCAATTTGCTTAATACTTCCGCGTGAATATCCTCAAGCGACCTCATTTTCCCGTCTCCGTCGAGACAGTTCAGCCTATCCCAGCCATAATACTTGCAGGCGTCGCGCGCCGCGTCGAGGCAGCTTGCAAGGTATTCCCTGTCTTTCTCATGGATGTCCGCGTTCGTCCCGGTGTCGAGTTCTCTCTTTCTAAGCTGCTCGCATGAGATTTCAAGCGAAACGTCCATATATATAACCTTGTCCGGTGCAGGCATACCAAGCTTATTATACTCAAAATCATAGAGCCAGGAGAAAAACTCCCCGCGCTCGCCTTTTCTGAGCTTGGAAGCCTGATGCACGGCGTTTGATGTAGTGTACCTGTCGGTAACGATAAGGCCGCCCGCAGAATAATAATCGCCCCAGGTCTTCTTAAACGAGGCATATCTGTCCACAGCAAAAAAGCTTGACGCGGCATAGGCGTTTACTTCGCCGGGCTTATCGCCAAACTCGCCGCGAAGATACATCTTTATGAGCGCGGATGATTCCTCCGAATACTGTGGGAAGACGAGGTTTTTAAACTCCACGCTCTTTGCGTGAAGCGACTGGCACAAAAGCGAATACTGCGTGGACTTGCCCGAGCCGTCTATCCCTTCAAAAACGATAAGCTTACCATTTTTCATTGTTTTTTACCTCTGATACGCTCACCCACTGCGGCAAAAAGGAAAAGCGGAAGCTTTATCATCCTTTTTATACGCGAGGGCTGCTTTATGAGCCGGTAAAGCCACTCAAGCCCGAGCCGGTTCCATGAATCGGGCGAGCGCTGAACAACGCCCGCAAAAACGTCGAGCGAGCCGCCGAGACCCATCATGAGTCCTGCGTTCAGCTTGCCCGTGTTCGCGAGCATCCATTTTTCCTGCTTCGGCGCGCCAAGGCATACGAGCAAAAGGTCCGGCGCGGCGGCGTTTATTTTTTCTATTATAGGAGCGTCGTCCGTGAAATAACCGTTCTCCGTCCCGCAGACCTTGAGGCCCGGGTACTTCTTCTGAAGCTCCTGAGCCGCCATATCCGCTATTCCCGGCTTCGCGCCGAAAAGGAAAACGGATTTGTTTTTATCCGGGAGGCGGGATATAAGCTCCGTAGCGAGCTCTATGCCCGGAACGCGCTCCTTGAGCGGGCGGGAAAGGATTTTTGCGCCGTATATTACGCCGATGCCATCCGGTATGACGAGGTCGGCCTTCCGCGTCGCCTCCATCATCCCGGCGTCCTTATTGCAGAGCATCACTATCTCCGGGTTCGGCGTAACGACATAGGCGGCTCTGCGTTCCTCCATAAGAGAAAAAGCTTTGTCGGCAGCCTCCGCTTTTGTGAGGCTGTCAAAGCCCACTCCCAGTATTTCGGTTCGCAATCAAATCACCGCCTGTTAAAGAGAAGCGAACACTTCTCCGATTTTTTCAGCAATAAGCAAGTCCGCCTCGCTGTCATAGGGCGTGGCGCTTTTGTTCACGAGGACAAGCTTATGCCCTCTGTAATAATTGATAAGGCCCGCCGCCGGGTAAACCGAAAGCGAGGTTCCGCCGATTATGAGCATGTCCGCGTTTCTGATATAGCTCACCGCGCGGCTGATAACATCGTCGTCGAGCCCCTCCTCGTAGAGGACGACTTCGGGCTTAATTATGCCGCCGCAGGAACAGCGCGGAACGTCCTCGCCGTTCATAATATCGTCGAGCGAATATTTCTTCCCGCACTCCATGCAGCGGTTTTTCAAGACCGTGCCGTGAAGCTCAAGAACTTCCTTGCTTCCGGCAAGCTGATGGAGCCCGTCAATATTCTGGGTAATGACGGCCTTCAGCTTCCCGCGCGCTTCAAGCTCGGCGAGCTTTTTATGGCAGGCGTTGGGCTGCGCTTCGCGGTATATCATTTTATCCCTGTAAAAGCGGTAAAACTCCTTGGGGTTTTTCATGAAAAAGCTATGGCTGATGATCGTTTCCGGCGGATAATCATACTGCTGGTTATAAAGGCCGTCAACGCTGCGGAAATCCGGGATGCCGGACTCCGTGCTCACGCCTGCGCCGCCAAAGAAAACTATATTATCCGAGTCTTCGACCCATTTTTTAAGCTGTTCAATGTTGCCGCTCATAACCCTTCACCCTTTCAGCAAATCATTGCGGATTCATGCTGTAGTTCGGAGCTTCCTTAGTAATGTAAATATCGTGCGGATGGCTTTCCTTGAGAGCTGCGCTCGTAATCTTGATGAACTTCGCCTTCGTACGCAGATCGTCAATGGTGGGAGTTCCGCAATAACCCATGCCGGAGCGGATGCCGCCTATCATCTGATAGATGGTGTCAGAAACGGTTCCCTTATAGGGGACGCGGCCCTCAACACCTTCGGGAACAAGCTTCTTGCTGTTCTCCTGGAAATATCTGTCCTTGCTGCCCTTCGCCATCGCGGCAAGGGAGCCCATGCCGCGATAAACCTTGAACTGGCGGCCCTGATACACTTCGCTCTCTCCGGGGCTTTCCTCGCAGCCGGCGAAGAGCGAGCCCATCATAACGGCGTTGGCGCCCGCACCGAGAGCCTTAACAATATCACCGGAATACTTGATGCCGCCGTCGGCAATGATGGGAATATCGTACTCGGCCGCAGCCTCGGCGGCGTTTGCTATTGCCGTTATCTGCGGCACACCGATACCCGCGATTACGCGGGTGGTGCAGATGGAGCCGGGGCCGATACCGACCTTTATGCAGTCCGCGCCCGCTTTTATAAGGTCGCGCGCGCCCTCATAGGTCGCGATATTGCCCGCGATTAGCTGAACATCCGGGTATTTGGACTTTATCATATCGACGCAGTTGAGAACGTTTCTCTGCTGGCCGTGAGCGGAATCGAGACCGAGCACATCGACGCCCGCGTCTATAAGCGCGGAAGCTCTGTCAAGAACATCGGCTGTTATGCCGAGCGCTGCACCGACAACGAGACGGCCCTTTTCATCTCTCGCGCTGCGGGGATATGTCAGGGCCTTCTCAATGTCCTTTATAGTAATAAGCCCCTTGAGGACGAAATTATCGTCTACGATAGGAAGCTTCTCCACCTTATGGCGGCGAAGAATCTCGCGCGCCTCGGAAAGAGTCGTCCCCTCGCGGGCGGTAACGAGGTTTTCCTTGGTCATTACCTCATAGATCGGTCTTTCAAGGTTCTCTTCAAATTTCATATCGCGGTTCGTTATGATGCCGACAAGGCGCTTCTTCTCGTCAACTATGGGGACACCTGAAATCTTGTACTTTGCCATGAGCTCGTCGGCCTGTGCGAGGGTGTGTGTGGGGGAAAGATAGAACGGGTTCGTGATAACGCCGTTTTCAGAGCGCTTTACCATGTCGACCTGTTCCGCCTGCTGGTCGATAGTCATGTTCTTGTGGATGATACCGATGCCGCCCTCTCTGGCAATAGCAATAGCCATGCGATACTCTGTAACGGTATCCATGGCTGCGCTCACGAGCGGAATATTGAGTTTGATTTTTTTAGTGAGCCGCGTGGAAAGGTCCACGTCGCCGGGAACGACCTCGCTGGCTGAGGGAACGAGAAGCACATCGTCAAATGTAATGCCCTCGCCGACAATTCTGCTGTAAAATTTCGATTTATCTTCCATAACAAACCTCATCCTTCCGCTCATGCTATTCTACAAAATATAGTATGTTATATTAGATTAATATACTATGCCATGTCTTTTTTGTCAACCTTTCAGGCGCTTCCTATGCGCCAATATTTTGCCTGATTTATTTTACCGGATTATTGAAAACGACCTTTTCACAACAATGTAAGGCTCATGTGACACGAGAGCGCGTTCTAAACGTTGCCGGAACGCGCGTAATAGAAAATATACTGCTGGGCAAGACCTGCATTTTCTCCGAAGCACGAAGGGTCAAAATCCGGGGGATAATGCGCTTTCAGCGCCTTTTTCATCCATACGTCGAGAGGAAAGGCATCCGATATGTTCAGCCCGAACAAAACCACGCAGTTAGCGACCTTATCACCAATTCCGTTAATCTTTTTCAGCTCACGCACGGCATCCGGGCATTTCATCGCCGCAAGCGCTGAAAGTGAGAGTGTGCCTGAGCTAACGGCGCGGGCAGCTTCGATTATGTAAGGAGCACGGTAACCGCAGCGGATCGGCGCGAGTGCCTCCGCTTCGAGCGAAGCGAGCTTTTCCGCAGATGGAAAAGAGTAGTATTCCCCACCTTCGAACTCGATTTGCTCGCCGAAAAGAGCGCACAGGCTTTCGATAATCTTCTTTATACGGGAAATATTGTTGCACTCGGAAATAACAAACGAGCAAAGTGCTTCCCAGCTATCCTGTCTGAGGATGCGTATGCCCTTCCCGTATTCCGCTGCGGCGCTTGTATATGCATCGAGAGAAACGGCTCTTCTTGCTTTAGCATAATCGCGCGACAGGTCAAAATAATCGTACCAAAGCTTTTTAAATTCCTCGTCTGAGGCGGAAATGCAAATGCGCGCTCTCTCAGCGCGTATACGAAGGACTTTCCCCATCGCGACGCCGACATACGAGCCGTCCTCCTGCGCGTTCCAGCGGAAGCATTGTCCGCATTCAAAGATTTTTTCGAGATCAAAATCCTCAGGCCGTGCAAATTCCGTCTCACAGTTTTTTTCAAGGTATTGCAGAAAGCCTCGCCTCCGATTATAATAAGCTATAACAATTATAACAACAGTTATGCACAATTTCAAGCAAACACTCGATAGTGTTAGACATTAAGCTGAAGGCTCCTATACGAACCCGCCTCACAGCTGTTCTTTCCGGCGTCTTTTGCCTCTCCTCGTTCGATGTGCAAAAGCCCGTCTTCCCTCGTTGGGGCAAAAGCCCCGCAAAACATCCAGCTGTGAGGTTCCTTGCAGTTTTTACAGAACTGTTTTTTGCCATAGCAAGAAAGACTCCGAAGAAAATACTTGTTGTATAGTCAAGGAGTCTGATGCAGCACTGGCGAAAAACAGCCTGTCAAAACCGGGTTCGTATAGGTTTCTTCAGATTGAGGACGGTGTTTCATTTGCCAGAAAAAATCTTTACAATTCCGATAAACGAAGCTTTCGACCATTACGAGGGCTGTCCGCTCTGCCGTCTGCTCGCCGCGCTTGAGGAAACAACGCTTTCATACGTTCTCGGCCCAGCCATGATGGAGCCGGATGTCCGCATAAAGATGAATGAAGCGGGCTTTTGCCACGAGCATTCAGCCGCGCTCCGCCGGATGAAAAACAAGCTCCCGCTTGCCCTTGTTATCCAGAGTCATCTTATGAGCGTGGAAGAACTGTATTCCATCCCGGCGGCGAAAAAAAAGAAGCTCTTTTCTTCTTCGGCAGAGGCGGACGGCGGCGAAAAACTGCGTGAGCTTTCCGATAGCTGCTTCGTCTGCTCTAAGGTGAAAGACACAGAACGGCGTTATTATTCAAACATCGCTTATCTTTGGGACTCGGATGAAGCGTTCCGCACAAAGCTCAAGAAACAGCCTTATTTTTGCGTGACACATTCTGCCGGCATTCTTCGTGCTGGCAAGCGCGAGCTGAACGCTGAAAAATACTCTTCGCTCTATGATGCGCTCTGTGAGCTTGAACGCGCTCGTCTCGACGAAATCCGCGCGGGAATCGACGAATTCGTCCTCAGCTTTGACCATCGAAACGCAGATGCTGCACTTTCCGAGCGCGCCCGCAGTTCTATTGACGACGCGATGGCGTTTCTTAAATAGCCTTGGATAATATTTTCACGGAAACTGCACATAATAGGGTCGCCGCATTCGCGGTGACCCTATTTTATTCGGAGTGATGCCCATGTCTGTCAAAAAAGCCGGAGCTCAGAGTGTGCAGTTTTCAAATCCGCCAGTCATAGCCGGGTTTGCGAGCGTCGCGGGAAAAAAGGAGAACGAAGGTCCGCTGCGCGGCTGCTTCGATTATGTATCAGATGATTCGTATTTCGGAGAAAACACCTGGGAAAAGGCCGAAACCTTTATGCAGAAGAAGGTTTTCGAGCTTGCCTGCGCTTCCGCGAAAACGGAGGCGGCAAAAATAGATTACGTTTTCGCTGGCGACCTTCTGAATCAGTGTATAGCCTCGGCTCTCGCGTTTCGAGAGTGCCGCGTCCCCTACTTCGGGGTATACGGTGCCTGCTCGACTATGGCGGAGTCGCTTACGCTCGCCGCCATGGCTGTCGACGGCGGTTACGCCTCAAAAACGGCAGCTGTCTGTTCGTCGCATTTCTGCACCGCAGAGCGGCAGTTTCGTTTCCCGCTTGAATACGGCGGTCAGCGCACTCCGTCCTCGCAGTGGACGGCGACTGCTGCGGGCTGTGTCATTCTTTCCGAAGGCGGCGAGGGTCCGTTTATCCCGCGTGTTACGACGGGTATCATCCGCGACGCAGGCGTTACTGACGTTAACAACATGGGAGCGGCAATGGCTCCGGCGGCTTATGAGACTCTTTCGGCACATTTTGAGGATTTTTCAACAGATCCGGACTATTACGACCTCATCGTGACAGGTGACCTCGGAAAAATAGGACACAGGGCGCTTATCGACCTTTTCGGCGATGACGGCCTGGACATAAGCGCGCGAAGCATCGACTGCGGAATGCTGCTCTTTTCAAGCGAAAAGCAGGACGTTCACGCAGGCGGCTCCGGCTGCGGATGCAGCGCAAGCGTTTTGTGCGCATATATTCTGCGCGAAATGAGATCCGGGCGATGGAAAAACGTGCTTTTCGCCGCAACAGGCGCTCTTTTGTCCACGACAAGCTCCGCGCAAAAGGAAAGCATTCCCGGGATATGCCACGCGGTGGCTATTTCTTCCGAAAGAGGTGCTTTGTAAATGCTGCTTGGTTTCGTTAAGGCTTTCGTCGCGGGTGGTGTTCTCTGCGCGATTGGGCAAATTCTCATCGACAAAACGGCGCTAACTCCGGCAAGAATACTCGTTTCCTACGTAGTCGCCGGCATAATTCTCAGCGCCGTGGGCATATATGCTCCCTTTCTCGATTGGGCTGGCGCGGGCGCCTCCGTTCCCCTCACGGGCTTCGGCAATGTTCTTGCCAAAGGCGTTAAAAAAGCCGTTGACGAGAAGGGCTGGCTCGGCGTACTCTCCGGCTCAATGACAGCCGCAGCCTGTGGACTGAGCTCAGCAATATTCTTCTCATTTATCTTTGCCCTTATCAAGAAGCCGAAAGAAAAGCCATAAAGCTTTGCCGCATGTTTTCCGCACCGGAATAATGTTCTTCTGCCGCAGATATGAAAACAGCAGAGCTTCCTGACAAGAAGCTCTGCTGCAATTAGCCTAAATTCTCAAAGCATTAAATCAGTCGTCATACTCATACTTCTCGGCATGCTTCTTTCTGATAGCCTTGCCGATAAAGAAGAATACAACAGTGAGCACCAACACCGCGGCAATAAATATGATCTGCCCGATATGAGAACCGCTCTTGTGGAGTCCGAAAATAGTCATCGCGGGAAGGAAGTGAGCCGTACCGTAGCTCCAGAAGAAATTATAAGTAGAGGGAGCAATAAGGCCGATAAACGGAATGACATTTATAATGATCATGCCCAAAACGCCGCCGAAGTTTCTGTTATAGCCAATCCACATTGCGAAGAGGAACATCGCAACGATTATAATGACAGAGCAGACTATATAGTTCCAGCCTACGTTTTCGCCTATAGCCTTGAGACTGACAGCCTTCTTAGCTTCAAGCGTAATACCGTTACCATACTTATCAGCCTCGCCGGTGATAAATCTGTAACCAGAAAGAACGCTCATCTCAAACATTACGACGAGATAAATCAGGAAAGTATAAATTCCGCATTTTGCTTTGCTATCCACAAATTTCATTTTTGCCGCACACCCCTTGGTATTTGATAGTGGCATTATAGCATACAAGATCGCCATTTGCAAGAGTATTATATAAATTTTTCTCAAAAAAAGATGTTGTTGTTATGCGCTTTGTATAATTATGACTATTCCTAAATGTATACGGCCAAGCTTTGGTTTACATAATGTAGTTATAATATGTGTTTTCCATTGTAAATATCAATACTATATGTTATAATGTGCAAAAGCGAATTATTCCAAGTGAAAGGATAGGTTATTACATGTCAAGCTGGGATAGTCTTTATGAGCAATGTCTTAAATGTAATAAATGCGCTCTTGCCGAGGGGCGCACGAACCTCGTTTTCGGCGTGGGCAACCGCGCTTCCGAGATTCTTTTCATCGGCGAAGGCCCCGGAGAACAGGAGGATTTACAGGGCGAGCCCTTTGTAGGCCGCGCAGGCAAGCTTCTTGACAGCATGCTCGAAATGATTAATCTTGACCGCGCGAAAGTATACATAGCCAACATCGTCAAATGCCGCCCGCCGCATAACCGCGACCCCTACCCCGAGGAGCAGGACACCTGCATTGAGTGGCTCAACGAGCAGCGCAGGCTCATTAATCCAAAGATAATCGTCTGCCTCGGGCGTATTTCCGCGATGCGCTTCATTAAGCCGGATTTTAAAATAACCCGCGAGCACGGACTTTGGTTCAAAAACGAAAACGCCGACATCATGGCGCTATATCACCCCGCAGCACTGCTGCGAGACCCCGGCAAAAGACCGGAGACCTTTGAAGACCTCAAGCGTTTACAGGAAAAAATCAAAGAGGTATGCACCAACATCTGATTGAAAAGTAGGTATATTTATGCCCGAATTCAAACCCGTTATTCTCAGCGACAGGAAGTGGATGTACCCTGTCGTTTATTCAACAGGCACACGAAACGCCGATTTCAGCTTCATGAACATCTACGGCTGGGGCGCGAGCTACGCCGCGGCGTGGTGCATCATCGAAGGCTGCCTCGTCATTTGCACGGAGGTTGAAAGCGAATGCTATTTTTCATATCCCATCGAGGTCAAAGACGATGAAAAGTTAAAAAGCGTGGTCGAGCCGCTTGTTGCCGGAGCCCGTGAGCGCGGAAAGAAACTTGTCATGCACTCTATCCCCAAGGAAGCGCTTGCGCTTCTGGAAAAAGCGTTCGGCGGGCAGTATGAGCTTTCGCCCGCGACGGATTATTTCGACTACGTTTATTCGATAGACCGCCTCGCCTCGCTCGAAGGCAAGAAGCTGCACGCCAAGCGCAATTACATAAACCGCTTCGTCGCGGAAAACGAGTGGCGCTTTGACCCCATGACGAGCGTCACGGCTCCGCTTTGCGCGGAGCTTGACCGCGAGTGGATGATAGAGCGCCATGAAAGCGACGAGGAGACCGCCATAGCCGAGGCGCTTGCCATAAAAAAGGCGCTCACGGAGTTCGATGAGCTCGGACTCGACGGTGCGTTTCTTTACGCCGGCGGGCGTCCCTGCGCGTTCACGATCGGTGAAAGGCTGAGCGAGGACACTTACGTCGCCCATTTTGAAAAGGCCGATTCATCCATCACCGGGGCTTATCAGATGATAAACCGTGAGTTTGCGCGCTATATCAAGGAGAAATACCCCGAGGTGAAATACATAAACCGCGAAGAGGATATGGGTCTTGAAAATCTTCGCAAGGCAAAGCTTTCGTATTTCCCCGATTTTATGGAGGAAAAATATACCGCCGTATGGAAGATTTGATTGAAACCATCCCCCTGCGGGGCGCCGATTTGTCCGAGCTTAGCCGCATCTGGAGCGAGGTTTTCGGCGATGAGGAAGAGTATATTTCTCTTTTTTTCTCTTCCCTTGAGGGGCATATCAGGGCTTTCGGCGCAAGGCGCGGCGGCAGGCTCGTCGCCGCCGGCTATTCGCTCGATACAGGCTCTATTGTTTTTAAGGGAGGGGAAATCCCATTTGGCTACCTTTACGCGCTCGCGACACTGCCCGAGCATCGGGGATGCGGTCTTGCGGCGAAAATAGTGCGCCGTATTCAGAGCGAGGATGGAGCTTCCGCGCTCGTCCCGGCGGAAGACAGTCTTTTTTCTTATTATGAGCGCTTCTGCTACCGGACGGCGTTTTACACGGCGAAGGCCAGCGCTCTGCCCCGCTATTACGCGGGTTTTGAGCGCGAGGCCGTAGGTGCGGAGCAGTATTCCGTGCTGCGCGAAAAATACCTTTGCGGGCGAGCGCACGTCCGGCTGAACAAAACCGCTGCGAGCTTTTTTGAAACAACGATGAAGCTCTCTGACGGCGGACTTTACAAGCTATCTCTCGGTGCATCGGAGGCTGTCGCCGCCTGCGAAATTTCGGACGGCAGGCTAATTATAAAGGAGCTTCTGAGCCTTGAAGACGAGCCGAGGCCCTTTGCCGAAGCGCTCTGCGCTTCCTTCTCTCTCCCCTGCTGCGAATATTTTTATCCGCATACAAAAAAGCACCCCGAAGAAAAAATACCCTTCGGGATGCTCTGCGGCGCAGATGCGCCGGATGATATTTACTTCGGCCCGGCGTTCGACTAAAAACGCCGGGCCTTTAATTATCGTTTAGCCTTCGATATAAACGCGGCAAAAGTTTTTCTTTCCGCGTTTTACCACGATGCCCTCGCCCTTTAGGTCGTCCTTCGTGAAGCGGACGGAGGTATCGGCAACCTTCTTGCCCGCTATCTCAACGCCGCCCTGCTGGATATTGCGGCGCGCATCGCCGTTAGAACTGCAAAGCCCGCTGAGAACAAGCAGGTCGATAGCGCCGACGGTTCCGTCGGCGGCGAATTTATCTTCGCTTATAGCCTGAGACGGCATATTCGCCACGTCACCGCCCTGGCTGAACAGGGCGCGGGCGGTATTCTGCGCTTCCTCGGCTTCGGCCTCGGAGTGAACGAGCTTCGTAAGCTCAAAGGCAAGTATCTCCTTGGCGCGGTTGAGCTGGCTGCCCTCCCACTTTGCCATCTCGTTTATCTCTTCAAGCGGCAGGAAGGTGAGCATCTTGAGGCACTTTATAACGTCCGCGTCGCCCACGTTGCGCCAATACTGATAGAACTCGAAAGGAGAGGTCTTGTTGGGGTCGAGCCAGACGGCGTTGCCCGCAGTCTTGCCCATCTTGTTGCCGTTGGAGTCCGTCAGAAGCGTAATAGTCATGGCGTAAGCATCCTTGCCGAGCTTCTTGCGGATAAGCTCAGTGCCGCCGAGCATATTGCTCCACTGGTCGTCGCCGCCGAACTGCATATTGCAGCCGTAATGCTGGAAAAGATGATAAAAGTCGTAGGACTGCATTATCATGTAGTTGAACTCAAAGAAGCTGAGGCCGCGCTCCATGCGGTTTTTGTAGCACTCGGCGCGCAGCATATTGTTCACGGAGAAGTGGGGGCCAACCTCCCGCAGCAGCTCGACATAGTTAAGGTTAAGCAGCCAATCGGCGTTGTTTACCATGAGGGCCTTATCGGGGCCGAACTCGATGAACTTCTCCATCTGGCGGCGGAAGCAGGCCGCGTTATGGTCGATGTCCTCGCGCGTGAGCATTTTTCTCATGTCGGTGCGCCCGGAGGGGTCGCCTATCATTGTCGTGCCGCCGCCGATAAGCGCGATGGGCTGGTTTCCCGCCTGCTGCAAACGCTTCATCAGTGTGAGCGCCATGAAATGTCCTGCGGTAAGGCTGTCCGCCGTGCAGTCAAAGCCGATGTAAAAGCGGGCTTTGCCGCCGTTAATAAGCTCGCGGATTTCTTTTTCGTCCGTAACCTGAGCGATAAGCCCGCGGGCAACTAATTCTTCATACATTTCCATTGTCTTTCACCTATCTCTAAAAATTTATTATTAATTCAAAAACGGGGCTACGCCCATAG
Organism: Oscillospiraceae bacterium; assembly: GCA_016290695.1. Lineage (GTDB taxonomy): Bacteria > Bacillota > Clostridia > Oscillospirales > Oscillospiraceae > RGIG6375. The sequence goes on along the minus strand of JAEEUX010000001.1, from coordinate 12,582 downwards.
ATCCCGGCAATGCCGTCCATATCCAGTCCCCCTTCAACAAGAAAACGCCCTCTCTCAGATAATCTCTGAAAGAGGGCGTAGTAATTACGCGGTACCACCTCTGTTCGCGCGGGCCTCGCGGCGCGCGCCTCACGGGGAACGGGTTCCCCAAACGCTGTAACGGGCGAACCCCGTCCGCTCCTACTGCCGCACAAGGCGGGTTCGGGCGGCTGCTCCGAGATGTATTCACCAAAGCCGCAACAGCTCCTTACACCAAACCGGAGCCTCTCTGCGCAAGCAAGCTTTGGCTACTTGCTCTCATCATTGCCTTTAAACTTAATGTAGTATATCATATTGAAATTATTTGTCAACTGATTTTGGCGGGCAAAATTTCTTCGTTGAAGCAGTTCACTCTTCAACGTTCTCCCGCACGAACTCGACAGAACATGGAGCTGCAGTCACCATGACGCTTTCCTGATGGAAGAAGGCGCAAAGGTCTTTTGCTATTTCCCTGACCGTATTCTCCGGGACATCTATAAGGATGAGGACCAAAGTATTTTCCTCCGTATAGCGCCCGTCGTCATGAAAATAGCCGCCGTTTATCATGTGGAATGAAAAAGCGACGTTATAGTTATGGCATACATTACGGAGAACTGATATGTATTTCTCCGTATCGAATTTTTGGACCTTCGTGTCTGCGTCGTTCAGGCCGACGTATATCGTGGATTGTGTGCTCATAAGCTTTTCAGACCTTCCTTGAATTTTCTTGCGGCAGCGAGCTGCTCTGCCGCGCTTTCGAGAAGGGTTTCGGTTATGTTTGCGCCGCCCGTTATGCGGGCTATTTCGTTTTTCCGCCCCTCATTATCGAGCTTGCGGGCGCTCGTAAAGGTTCTTCCCTCGCTCTCGGATTTTTCTATGAGGAAGCCTGCGTCCGCCATTACAGCAAGCTGCGGAAGATGCGTCACGCATAGAACCTGCTTACCCCTGCTGAGCACCGCTAACTTTTCCGCGACGCTTTGGGCCGCCTTGCCGGATACGCCCGTGTCAATTTCGTCAAATATGAGGGTTTCCGTCGCCTCGGAATCAGAAAGGACGGTTTTCATTGCAAGCATAATTCTCGAAAGCTCGCCGCCGGAGGCGATTTTGCTTATCCTGCCAAGCTCCTCGCCCGCGTTAGCCGACATGAGGAAGCGCACGGCATCGCAGCCCGTGGAATCGAAGCCGTCCTCCCCGCCGAGCGGAGATATCTCAACGCGGAAGCTGACCTTCGGCATATTCAGCTCCGAAAGCTCCTTGACTATGCGCTTTTCAAGCTCGGAGGCGCATTTTGCGCGCTTTGCGGAGATTGCGGCGGCTTCTTTTTTAAGTGAAGCGCGCTTTGCGTCAAGCTCATTTTCGCGCTTTTCTATGTTTTCAGATAGATACTCAACGTCCTCAAGGTCGTTTTTCATCTTTTTCAAAAGCTCGGGAACGGCCTCAAGCGAACCGTATTTTTTAATTAGCTTTTCAAGCCTGTTGAGGCGCGTTTCCGCGCGGTCAAGCTCCGAAACGGAAAAATCGAGGCTTTCGCGGAAACGCATAAGGCTGTCCGTGACGTCCTCGGCGCCGTATCGCAAATCCCGCAGGGTCTTGGCAAGCTCATCGAGCCTGTCAGTGTAACGCACGGCGGACTCAAGCTCAGCGTCCGCCTCGCTCAAAAGGGCGAGCGCGCCGTCGGTATTATCGCCCCCGTACATCGCGTAATACGCGCGGTCAATAAATTCGCTTATTTTCTCGGAATTACGCATGAGCTCGCAATTAGCCTTCAGCTCATCGTATTCGTCCGCGCGCGGGTCAAGTTCCTCTATCTCCGCAATTTTGCCCCGAAGCTCGTCGGCAAGGCGCTCCTTGTCGTTTTCGTGCTCCCGCAGCTCGTTCAGCGCCGCCTTGAGAGTCTTATACGCCTCGTAATGCTTCTTATACTCCGCAAGAGCGCCGCCGAGCGCGCCAAAGCCGTCGAGATAGGCGCGGTGGCTTGCTTCGTTCAGCAGGCGCCGTCCGTCGTTCTGGCCGTGAACGTCTATGAGCATATCGCCCAGCTCGCGCATACAGGCCGTGCTGACGGGCATGCCGTTGATACGGCCAGAGCTCTTCCCGTCCGCGCTTATTTTCCGCATGACGACAAGGCTCTCCCCCGCTTCATACTCTATATCGTTTTCTTCAAACCAAGTCTGCGGCAGGCTGTCGGACGAAAACTCCGCCGTAATGACGGCGCTTGCTGCGCCCGTGCGGACGAGCCCCTTGCCGACGCGCTCGCCGAGAATGGCGTTAATCGAGTCGATAATAATGGATTTGCCTGCGCCCGTTTCGCCCGTGAGGACGTTCAGCCCGGGTTCAAATTCGAGCTCGGCTTTTTCGATAACGGCGACGTTTTCAATGTGGAGCAGATTTAACATAATTCGTCAGCTTTCCTTATTTCGTCATCTATCCTTGAGCATGGTCTGAATCTCGTTGCAGAACACCTTCGCCGAGGAATTATCCTCCATTGCAAGGAAAAGCGTATCGTCGCCCGCGAGGGAACCGACGAGATGGGCGATGTTCATAGAGTCTATCGCGGAACCGGCTGCGTTGGCAAGGCCGGGCAGCGTCTTGATGACGACGAGGTTCTGCGCGCAGGCAAAGCTCGTCACCGACTCGCGGAAGATAGTTTTCAGGCGCTCGAAATAATTGCGGTCGGGGGTCTCTGCCGGGGCTGTGTAACGATAGGAACCCGCTTTTGTGAGTTCCTTGACGAGACGCAGCTCTCGCATATCGCGCGAAACCGTCGCCTGCGTGCTTTCAAATCCGTACTTGTTCAGTTCCTCGATAAGCTGCCCCTGCGTTTCAATATCGTTTTTTTCAATGATTTCGAGGATCTTCATCTGTCTGTCATTTTTCATTACAGTTCGGTTCCTTTCTGTCAGAGATAAGTGATCACACTCAGTTCGCCAACATTCGGCTTGGCTTCCTTAGCATTCAGTCTTCATAATGACCTCTTACGGACGCTATGGCGACAGTGTCATTTTCAATCTTGTATACAACTCTATTCGTTTCGTCTATTCGCCTGCTCCAGTAACCATTACGATATTTCAACGGTTCCGGTTTGCCTATGCCCTCGAATGGATTTCTCGTTATATCCATCAGTAAAGCGTTAATTCGTTTTAAAGTCTTTTTATCCTGCGTTTGCCATGCGAGATAGTCGTCCCAGGCATCCTCGTCCCATTTAAGTTTCATTGGTCGTCTGCCTCGATTAAGTCATGTTCTACAAGAGGCCGCGAGCCATCCTCAATACCGTCAATAACGTTGGTAAGATAACGCATATTGCTTTCGGAATAGAACGGATCAGCGGATATTTCAAAAGGTATGCGGCGTTCTCTCCCTACTTTTTTCAGAAAGACAGTAATCGCCGCCGACATGGTAAGCCCCATGTCATTCAATGCACGTTCCGCGCTCTGCTTTACATCTTCGTCGATGCGAAAGCTTACTTGCGATGAGTTTGCCATATTATCAGCTCCCTTCTGTCTTTATTGTATCGCGTAAAGTTGTCATTGTCAAGCAATTGCAACACAATGTGACTGCGGTCATGAAATAATTATAGCTTATATTTTAGTTCGCATATCGTACTCTCACATTTCTTGTTTTTCTGTCAGAGATCAATATTAAGCTTCTTGTTGACTATCTCGTAGTAATTCCGCCTCGTCGCGTTCACGAGTTTTGTAACGTGCGAGGATTTTTTTATCTCAATGCTGTCGCCGTGCTCTATGGCAAAATCGCGTTTGCCGTCTACGGACAGGACTACGTTAAAGCCCTCGCTCGGCTTGAGCGAAACGGTGACTGTGCGGTTATCGCCGAGAATTATCGTCCGCGCGTTAAGCGCATGGGCGCAGATGGGGGTTACTATGAGGTTTTTCGCTTCCGGCTCGACTATTGGGCCGCCGGCAGCCATGGAATACGCCGTCGAACCCGTGGGCGTGGCGACAATGATGCCGTCGCCGGCAAACTCCGACATAATAGCCCCGTCGCAAAAAACGGTGGGTCTTATGAGATGGGAACTGACGCTGCGGACAAGAACGTCGTTGAGGCCGAAGTCCGAAAATACCGTCGCCCCGCCGCGTACAACGCGAACGGATACCATCATTCTTTCCTCGATGGTGAAGGCGCCGCCGATGATGCTGTCCAGCATATCAAGCTCATCCGGCTCAAGCGAGGCGATAAAGCCCTTATGGCCGAAATTGATGCCGAGCAGCGGGATATCGGCCTCCGCCGCGAGATGCGAGCCGTAAAGCAGCGTCCCGTCGCCGCCGAGGCAGATCAGGAGACCGGAACGGCCCAGTTCTTCCCTGACATCCGCGCAAAGGAGCTCCTGGTATTTAAACTCCTCCGCAGAGCGGAAGGGGAAGAACACCTTTAGTTTATCCGTAACGGAGAGAATTTTTTCACAAACAAGCTGCGTTATCTCGCAGCCGCCCGCCCTGTCTGAATTGGAGCAAATGAGAATCTGTTTCATTTCGTCTGCCCTTCCGATAGCTCGCTGTGAGAAAGCTCCGCTATCGAGTCCGTGTCTATCTCGGCGCTTTCCCCGCCGATGCGGAGATGCCCGAGATATTCTATGTTGCCCTCGGGCCCCTTTATCGGCGAAAACGTGACGCCGAGAAGGGAAAATCCAAGCTCCGCCGAGTATTTCTTAAAATCGTTCAAAACGTCCTTATGCGTCTGGATGTCTCTTACTACGCCCTTTTTGCCTACCTTGTCCTTCCCCGCCTCAAACTGTGGCTTGATGAGGCACACCACTTCGCCCTTCTCGCTGAGGAGGGTTTTGAGGACGGGCAGGACGAGCCTGAGAGATATGAAGGAAACATCTATCGCGGCAAGCTCCGGCTCATCCGGCACCTGCTCGCGCGTGACATAGCGGATGTTCGTCCGCTCCATCACGACGACGCGCTCGTCCGTCCGCAGCGACCAGGCAAGCTGCCCGTAGCCGACATCTATGGCGTAGACCTTTTTCGCGCCGCGCCCCAAAAGGCAATCGGTGAAGCCGCCGGTGGAAGCGCCGCAGTCTATGCAGGTTTTCCCTTCCGGGTTCACGCCGAAGGTATCGAGCGCTTTTTCGAGCTTGAGTCCGCCCCTGCTCACAAAAGCGAGACGCTGGCCCGTTATTTCTATCTCCGCGTCCTCGGGAACCGTCGTCCCGGGCTTATCGACGCGCTGCCCGGCGACAAATACGTTGCCGCTCATTATATCTGCCTTGGCGCGTTCGCGGCTTTGCGAAAGGCCGCGCTGAACAAGCAATACGTCAATTCGTTCTTTTTTCATCGGTATCAGCCACCAGTCGCAAAGCGTTTGATAGTTTCCGCAAGGCTCTCAGCATCGAGCCCAGCGAGGGCATAAAGCTCGTCGGGCGTACCATGCGGGATGAACCTGTCGCCAAGGTTGAGACAGAGTATCTTACCCATCCCGGCAAGCTCGGCGGCGATATATTCGCCGAGGCAGCCCTGCGAAACACATTCTTCGATTATCACAAGCTTCCCGGTTTTGCGGAAAGATGCGGCAATGGGCTCCATGTCGAGCGGTTTTATTACTCCGGGCTTGATTACTTCCGCCCCGACGGAGCTTTCTTCAAGAAGCCGCGCCGCACCGAGCACGTTATTTATAATCGTACCGTAGGCAACAAGCGTAACGTCTCCTCCCTGCCGCAAAACGACAGGAGCAACACTCGCGCCCTTATACTCGCTCTCGCCGCCGCGCGGGTATCTTATCGCGACGGGGCAGGCGTCGGCAGCAGCACCGTCGAGCATCATCTCAAGCTCGGCAAAGCTCGCGGGGGAATAAATCTTCATATTGGGAACGTTTCGCAAAAACGGAACGTCGAAAACGCCCTGATGTGTTTCCCCGTCCTTGCCCACCAGCCCTGCTCTGTCCACGCAGAGGACAACATGGACGCCGAGGATGGCAACGTCATGGATGAGCATATCGTAGGAACGCTGGAGAAAAGTTGAGTAAATCGCTACGAACGGGATGAGCCCCTGCTTCGCCATGCCAGCCGCCATGGCGACGGCGTGACCCTCGGCTATACCCTCATCGAAAAATCTGTCTGGGAATTTTTCGGCAAAGCCGGCGAGGCCTGTTCCCTCCTTCATCGCGGCGGTTATGGCGCAAATGCGCGGGTCGTCAGCCGCAAGAGAAGAAAGCTTATCCCCGAAGACGCTTGAAAAGCTTTTCTTGCAGGCGAGGCTGATCCCCTTTTCCGGGTCGAAGGGGCCGACACCGTGGTAAGCGTTCGGGTTTTGCTCGGCGTCAGGGTAGCCCTTGCCCTTTTTCGTGACAACATGTATGAGCACGGGCTCCTTGAGGCTCTTTGCGTAATCGAGCATATACTCGAGCTTTTCTATATTATGCCCGTCCACAGGGCCGAGATAATGGAAGCCCATTTCCTCGAAAAAACTGTAATTAACAAAGGCTCTTTTCAGCTTCGTCTTAACAAGGTGGGTGAGCTGATAGATGTATTTGCCGCCGGGAAGCCCTTTCATGAGGTTTCTGTACGCACGCTTGAAGCTATAGTAGCCCGGCTTTGAACGCTGGTGCGCGATAAGCTTAGCCACACCGCCGACGTTCGCTGTTATGGACATGCCGTTATCATTGAGGATAACGATTATCGGCTCGCCGCTCTGCCCGGCGTTGCTCAACCCCTCGTAAGCAAGGCCGCCGGTCATCGCCCCGTCGCCCACAATGGCGACGACGTTATAATTCTCGCCGGAAATAGACCGCGCACGAGCCATGCCGAGCGCGACGGAAACGGCGTCGGACGCATGCCCCGCGATAAAGGCGTCGCAGTCCGATTCCGAGGGCTTTGGAAAACCGGCCATGCCGCCGAGCCTGCGCAGGCCGGAAAACTGCTCGCGTCTGCCCGTAAGGAGCTTATGAACGTAGCTCTGATGCCCTACGTCGAAAAGGAGCCTGTCGCGCTCCGAGCTGAACACCCGTTCAAGCGCGACGGTAAGCTCGACGACACCGAGATTGGATGCCAGATGCCCGCCGGTCTTCGATACGTTATCGAGCAAAAAGGCGCGTATCTCGCCGCAAAGCTCCGTGAGCTCAGACTTATTCAGGTTTTTAAGGTCCTCTGGGGAATTTATATTATCAAGAATGTTATACAAAGAATTTCAACCTCTATACGAGTTAAGCTCGCCTAAGTACAGATCAGCGGAACTTAATATCTCCCGCCCGGACAATATAATCCAACATACTAATTAATTTTATCAAATATTCATTTGTAATACAAGTGATAAATGAATATTTATGCCCCAAATGAATAAATGAGCATAATAAAACGCGGAACGCGGCAATTTTATTTCTGCCGGGTCCCGCGCTTAACGGTGTTTCGAACAGTTTGCCGCGCCCCGGAAGGGTCATGGGCTGGCGGCATAACCGGGATGAGCTTTAATTACAGCTCCTTGGGAATCTTGTGTGCAACCTGAAAAGCGGAAATAGGCTTTTCGAGGTTTCTGTAATACGCGTCGGAAAGGCGGACACTCTTATGTTCACCCTTTATGATAAGCTCCGCAATGGTGTTGTTCGTTCTGGCAGCGCGGGAGTTAACAGCGTTCACGCCAGGCATAGACCAAATGATCGCGTTTATCCTATCAGCCTCGTAAACCTTGCTGCCTACGATACCGAACACAACTATCGCGTTCTCGTATATCTCTACGCGGGCTGCGAAGATGAGCCTGAAAACGAATACGAAGACCGCGGCAGCGAGGATGAAGGAAACGACCACACCCGCTGTAACATATGCGCCGGATTTAATTGCGCTGTTGAGCATAACGCCGAAAATGATAATCAGCGCAACGTCGAGGCAAACCTCCGGCATATAGACCATTGGCAGTGTTCCAAGCTTGTGAAGCTTCTTTCCATACTTTTCTTCCATTTGTTCTTTCTCCTTACTTGTTTTTTGTGTTCCATTCATGGACGTTTTTTAATTGTTCATAAAGGCGAAGGTAGCTTCTGTGGCGCGACGCCTTTATTAACCCATTGTTGAGCGCTTCCAGAACGGCGCAGCCCTGTTCCTTTACATGAGCGCAGTCGTTATAAAAGCAAGAACCGAGATAAGGGCGAAAATCCCTGAAAAGGTATGGAAGCTTTTCTTTCAGTTCAAGATCTATCGCCTCTGTGTCAAACGAGGAAAAGCCGGGAGTATCCGCAATTACGGCGCCGCTTGTAAGCTCAAAAAGCTCGATATGCCGCGTGGTATGCCGACCTCTGCCGAGCTTTTGGCTAACGTCCGCCGTCATGAGATCAAAGCCGGGATGGAGCGCATTTATGAGGCTGGATTTGCCGACACCGGAATTTCCCGTGAAAGCGCAGCGCTTGCCGCGAAGCACCTCTCCGAGCCGGGCAACGCCGCTTCCCGTGACGGCGCTCGTTCTCAGGGCTGTGAAACCAGCGGAGGAATATGTATCGTAGAGCTCGTCGCCAGCATCGATATCGCATTTATTAATGCAGATTATGCTTTCGCAGCCTTTCAGCTCGGATATCGCCGTAATCCTGTCTATCAGGAACGGATCCGTAACCGGGATAGCCGCGGATACGACCATAACGAGGGCATCAATATTGGCGACGGCTGGTCTGAGGAAAGAGTTTCTTCTCGGCAAAATATCCGTAACCGTTCCTTTTCCGGGCTCCGACAGTTCCACAATGACGTCGTCCCCTACGAGCGGGCTCAGCTTTTCCGCACGAAACTTCCCTCTCGCGCGGCACTCCACCATACCCTCATCGGTTTTCACATAATAAAATCCGCTGAGAGCCTTATATATAATGCCCTTTACCATTCTTCGACGGATGTGTCGGGAGGGCTGAGGAAGCCGCCCTCATCCGGCGGGGTTTCGGGCTGAGGCTCTTCCCCGCCCTCGCCTTCTCCGCCCGGCGAAAGCATTCCGCCCTCCGTCGGATCGGGTTCTTCAACTACATCCGGGGGCTGCGGAATATCCTCGGTGGGTTCGGGCTTTCTGCCCGCAGAAACGCTGAGATTTATCTTCGTATGCTCGGCAACCTCCGTTCCCTCCGGCGAGCTCTGGAAAATGACCTGACCCTCGGGTGCATCGTCCTCAACGCTTTCCACGCTGCCGACGGTGAGGTTGGAGCTTTCAAGCATGGACTTGGCGGCCTCGACGGTTCTGCCTACAAGGCCGGGAACGTTTACGTATTTTATCTCGGGGCCGGCGCTTACGGTGAGGTAAACGGTATCGCCTTCATAGAGACGCACGCCCGCCTCGGGTATCGTGCTGATTATATAGTTTTCCGTAACGTCATAGCTGCTCACCGTCTCGACCTCGACGATAAGCTTCATCTGCTGGAGTGAAAGCGTCGCCTGCCGGTACTCGGTATTCACAAGGCCGGGCATGGTCAGATAATCCTCGCCATTGCTTACGATTACCTTGATGTCTATCTTCCTGTCGCTCTTTATCACGTTTCTTCCCGCGACGGGGGCCTGCTCAAAGATATATCCGCTTTCATACTCGTCGTTCGGCTCATAACTGGGGATGATGTTGAAATAATCGGTATAACTCGGATTAATAAGAACGTCGTCCACCTTGCTGCCGACGAGGTTCGGAACGTCCATCGTCTCCGGCGTGGAGAAAAGGTCCTTCAGCCAGTAATTCCAAAGGAACACGAAGGCGACAAGGAGGAAGCCCAAAACGCAGAGAATACCAACGAGCGCAGAAACCTTCCTAGCCCTGCGGCTGCTCGTTTTGTATTCTTCCTTTGAAAGATTTCTTCCGTAATCAGATCTCATATAGCCCTCCGGCCCTTGGCCCGGTTTGTTCTCCGGCGGATTTAAGGTTTCTATAATTTCCCTTTCAGTATAGTCAAAGTTTTCGTCAGGGTTTTTGCGGAAAAATTCAAGCTCGGCAACGAGCTCGTCAGCCGACTGATAACGTTTGTCGAGGTCCGGCTCCATGGCTCTCATCGTAATCTGTTCAAGCCCGACGGGCACCTCGGGGTTGATCTCCCTCGGTGCGAGCGGAACGCTGCTTATATGCTGTATCGCGATGGAGACAGCGCTGTCACCCTCAAAGGGGAGGCGTCCGGTGAGCATTTCATACATCATAACGCCGAGAGAGTATATATCCGTTCTAGCGTCTATATGCCCGCCCTTTGCCTGCTCCGGCGAAAGATAATGCACGGAACCGAGGGTTTCATTCGTAAGAGTATCCTGAAGATTTGTCAGCCGCGCTATGCCGAAATCCGCTACCTTCACGCTGCTGTCGGCAAGGATAAGGATATTATGCGGTTTAATATCTCTGTGGATAATCCCTCGCGAGTGCGCGTGTGACAGAGCCTTTGCTATCTGGGAGGAAAAATGCAGGACTTCCTTCCAGGTAAGCGCGCCGCGCCTCTGCATATACTGCTTGAGCGTGATGCCCTCGATAAGCTCCATCACTATATATTCGCAGTCCGACGAACGGCTCACGTCGTAAACCGTCACGATATTCGGATGGGAGAGCATGGCTACAGCCTGAGACTCCGTATGGAAGCGGCGAAGGAAATCCTCGTCCAGCGCGAGCTCATCCTTGAGTATCTTCACTGCAACGTATCTATTCAGACGATGGCAAAGCGCTTTATAGACTATTGCCATTCCGCCCTCGCCGATTTTTTCTATTATTTCATATCTGCCGTCAAGAAGCTGGCCGATATATTTATCATTGTTTTCCATTAGTAAAATATCCTTTCACGCGCTATACCGCAAGCAGCACGACGGTAACGTTATCGGGTGCGAATCTGCCGAGAGCAATGTCCATCATTCTCCGTACGGCCGTTTCGAGCTTATCCCCGAAGCATATTTCATAAAGCATCTCATGTTGGTTAACAATATTGCTCAAGCCGTCGCTGCATAGGAGAAGTCTGTCCCCTTTTTTCAGCTTTTTCTGGAAAATATCGCATTCAACGCTGTTTTCCGTTCCGACAGCGCGTGTTATGTAGTTTTTATGCGGGTGTCTCTGCGCCTGCTCGCGGCTAAGTTCGCCGCTGTCTACCATAGTCTCCACAAGGGAATGGTCTTTTGTTATCTGGGAAATCGTCTCTCCCCTTATCATATAGCATCGGCTGTCTCCGATGTTGGCTATTACGGCTTGCTTGGGCGAGGCTAATATCGCAACGAGCGTCGTCCCCATGCCGTAGTAATCCGGATTTTCGTCAGCTTTTGCCTTAACGGTGCGGTTGGCTTCTATCGCCGCAGCTTTCATCGCGCGCTCCGGCGACTCGCCTGCAAGGAGGCGGTTTTCTGCTGTAGCCTTAAAGGCGTTCAGCGCCGTTACGCTCGCGAAATCGCCCGCTGCGGCTCCGCCCATACCGTCGCAGACGACGCACAGGACCATCTCGTCGTTCATGCCTTCTATTCTTCCGACATAGAACGAATCCTGATTGGCCGCCCTGACGCTTCCTTTGTCGGTCAGTCCCCAATATCTCACTTTTTCAGCCAACCTCCTGCCTGAAAACAGTATACGATGCCCTTTATTATTCTCTCTCCGCCGTTTTCCGTCTTAGCTGGCCGCAGGCAGCGTCTATATCTGAACCGAGACGGCGGCGAACTGTCGCGTTCACGCCGAGCTGGGTCAGCTTTTTGGCGAAAGCCCGGGCGTTACCCGGTTTTAGCGGACTACCCTCGATATTGTTCAGAGGAATTATATTAACGTGCGCCGCAAGGGGCTTCACCCTTTTGGCAAGGAGCCTTGCCTGTTCGTCGGAATCGTTTATGCCCGAAATGAGCGCGTATTCAAACGAAATACGCCTGCCTGTTTTTTCGTAATAACGCGAGCAGGCAGACATGAGCGCGTCCACCCCGCAGCGTCTGTTGGCGGGCATTATCTCATTGCGCGTTTCATCATCCGGCGCATGCAGTGATACAGACAATGTTAATTGTAAATTAAAAGAGGCCATTTTGTCAATCATATCTATCAGCCCGCAGGTAGAAAGTGAAATATGCCTCATGCCGATATTTAGCCCGTCCGGCTGATTTACAAGGCTGAGAAAGCGCATTACGTTATCAAAATTATCAAAAGGCTCGCCTATGCCCATCATAACTATATGCGAAATCTTCTCGCCGGAGTCAAGCTCCGTGCTCAAAACCTGCGCGAGTATTTCAGACGGCAAAAGATTCCTCACAAGGCCGCAGCCGGTCGAAGCGCAGAAAACGCAGCCCATTCGGCAGCCGACCTGAGATGAAACGCAGACGCTGTTGCCGTATTTATATTTCATGAGCACGCTCTCAACGGCGTTCCCGTCGGCAAGGCGCCAAAGGTACTTCACCGTCCCGTCCGCCGCCGAGACCTGTTTTTTTGCTATCGTGGGCATATCGAGGAAAAAATCCTCATTCAGCCTTTCACGCAGCCTTATAGAGAGGTTTGTCATTTCGTCGAAGCTGTGCGCCCCCGCGGAAACCCATTTAAAAATCTGCCCTGCACGAAAGTTCTTTTCACCGATGGAGGCAAGGTACTCGCCTATCTCCTCCGGCAGCATGGACCTCAAATCCCTTTTTCCGTTTTTTTCCGCAATAAGCATATATAAAAACCGTCCGTTTCAAATTCAAAG
>JAEEUX010000113.1 GCA_016290695.1 Oscillospiraceae bacterium | reverse complement strand
TGCTCAAAATCCTCATGGGCCTCCTGCCGCACGAGGGCGAGGTCGCGATAAACGGCGCGCTTCTTACGAAGGAAACGCTCGCGGACGCGCGCAAAACCCTCGGCTTCGTCATGCAAAGCTCGGATAATCAGATGTTCATGCCCACGGTATACGACGATATGGCCTTCGGCCTGCGCAATTACGGCATGAGCCGCGAGGAGGCGGACGCTCGCATAGACGAAACGCTCGCCGGGATGCAGCTCGAGGCGCTAAAGAACAAATACAACCACAAAATTTCCGGCGGCGAAAAGCGCATGGCCGCGATAGCGACGGTTTTAGCCCTGCGCCCCGAGGCGCTTGTGCTCGACGAGCCCAGCGTTTCGCTCGACCCCTTCAACCGACGCTGCGTGATAAACGAAATAAAAAAGCTCGGCATCACGAAGCTCATCGCCTCCCATGACCTCGATATGATACTCGAAGTCTGCGACCGCGTGATACTCCTCTCCGGCGGCGTCATCGCGGCGGACGCCCCGGCGGACGAAATCCTGCGCGACAAGGCGCTTCTGGAGGCAAACAGAATGGAACTCCCCCTGAGTCTGTCGCGATAAGAGCGCAGTGAACAGGGGGGCGCCGGCTCGGGCAAAGCCCTGCAGCGCGGCGCAAAGCCTTCCGCACAGACTTTCTGATTTTAATCGGACATCAGGGCAACACCGCACAATTCCCGGCACAATCTATGCCCCGGAATTATGCGGTGTTGCTTTAGTATAAGCCCGTGAGTCCGGAATATATTTATTCCGGGAGGCGAAATAACCGTGACAATGTCCGTCATACTAACTCTCATGCTTTTGGGTTCGCTGCTTTACTCGCTTCTTAGTGGGACGGCGCCGGAGCTTGCGGCAGGGCTGCTCTCCGGCGCGGAGAAAGCCGTGAAGCTCGCTTTTTCACTTGCCGGGCCGCTTTGCCTATGGGGAGGGGTAAACGCTCTTCTCAGGGAAGCGGGGGCTTTATCGGCGCTGAAGCGCGTCATGAGCCCGCTTTTACGGCTGGCATTCCCCTCGGCGGCCGTGCTCGGCGCGGAGGAGGCGATATGCGCGAACGTCTCGGCTAACCTTCTCGGCCTCGGGAACGCCGCCACCGCGCCGGGACTTGAGGCCGCGCGGCTGCTCGCGGGAGGAAAAAGCGCAGCGGGGGCGGAGCTGTGCCGCTTCGTCGTGATGAACACCGCCTCCGTGCAGCTCGTCCCGGCGACGGTCTGCGCCGTGCGCGCCTCGGCGGGCGCGGCTTTGCCCTTTGACATACTGCCCGCCGTGTGGCTGACGAGCCTCTGCGCCCTCGCGGCGGGCTTAGGCGCGGCGCGGATATTTGAAAAGCTGTGGAAAAGCTGACGGCGCTTATCGTTCCGGCGCTCGTCGCGCTCTCCTGCGCCGCGGCTTTTTTGCGCGGGCGCGACGCATATGCTCTTATGTGCGGCGGCGCGAGGGATGGTCTTGATGTGCTGCGGGCCGTTTTTCCTCCCGTGCTTGCAGTTCTTGTGGCTACCGAGGGTATGCGTGCCTGCGGACTGCTCGACGCGCTGACGGGCGTTTTGGAGCCCGTGACGCGTTTTCTCGGGATACCGCGCGAGCTTGCGCCGCTCATGCTCGTCCGTCCGCTCAGCGGAAGCGCGGCGCTCGCCCTCGCTTCGGAGCTGATTTTTACTCACGGGCCGGACTCGCCCGTGGGCCGCTGCGCCGCCGTGATGCTCGGCTCGACGGAAACGACCTTCTACGTCGCCGCCGTATACTTCGGCGCGGCGAAAATAAAACGCGGCAGGTACGCCATACCTGCCGCGCTGATTGCTGATTTTACCGGTTTTGTCTGCGCCGCGCTTTTTGCGAGGATGTTTAGCTGGTTTAACGAACTAATATGAGCCCGGCGTAGCAGACCGCGCCTGTGGCGCGGGCGGAACGCTGGGGACAGCGTTCCCTACCGAAATGCGATTCAACCATATTGCCTCGAAGCTAATCTGCCGACGCGATGAGAGCGAGCAACTCAAACGAGAGCCCAGCGCAGCGGGTCTCGCACAGCTTGGCGCTTTGCTGCCAAGCGTTAAACGGACAGGAGAAGCAATTCTTCTGTCCGTTTTTTATGTTGTAATTTCTGTTTTTGACGGGGCTTCGCCTCGGCAAAAACACCGACCTCTCGCTCCGACCAAGGAGGCGGGAGCGGAACGCGGAGCCGACGCGATGAGAGCGAGTAACTCAAACGAGAGCCCAGCGCAGCGGGTCTCGTTTGAAGATTTTTACATCTTTACGGGCGCGGAAACGCCGAGGATGCCGAGAGCCGCGGCTATAACGCTGCGGACGCTGTCGGCAAGCTTGAGCCTCGCCGCGCAGAGTTCCGGCGCTTCGCCCTTTATGTGCTCGCTGGTATAGAAGCGGTGGAAACGGGAGGCGAGCTCGACGAGATAGCGGTTAATGCGCGAGGGGTCGTAATCGCGGGAAGCGAGGCGTATCTCCTCGGGCAGCAGCGAAAGCTGCTTGATAAGCTCATGGTCGTAGTCCGTATCGAGAAGCGCCGCGTCGATATCCCCCGCCGCGCGGACCTTTTCGCCCTCCGAGGCGAGCGCCGCGACGAGCGAGCATATACGCGCGTGGGCGTACTGGATGTAATAGACGGGGTTCTCACTGTCCTCGCGCACGGCAAGGCCGAGGTCGAAATCAAGGTGCGTGTCGGGCTTGGCGTTGAAGAAATAACGCGCCGCGTCCACGGAAATCTCGTCGAGAAGGTCGGCCAGGGCGATGACCCTGCCCGTGCGCTTGGACATACGCACGGCCTCGCCGTCGCGCAGAAGGTTCACGAGCTGATAGAGCACGACGATAAGGCGGTGCGAGCCGTCGAGCCCCAGCGCGTCAAGCGCTGCCTGCAGGCGGGCGACGTGGCCGTGATGGTCCGCGCCCCAGAGGTTCACGGCATAATCGAAGCCGCGTTTTTCAAGCTTGTTGCGGTGGTAGGCGATGTCGGCGGTGAAGTAGGTGTAAAAGCCGTTCGCGCGGCGCAGAACATCGTCCTTGAGGTCCATTTTTTCGGCCTGCTCGGGTGTTTTGCCGTTCTCTATCGCCTTCTTGCGCTGAAGCTCCGCAGTTTTGAGCCAGAGAGCGCCGTCCTTTTCATAGGTCCAGCCGCGCTCGGTGAGCTTATCCACGGTCTCGCGGACATAGCCGGAATCGTGCAGCTCCGACTCGAAGAACCAGCGGTCGTAAACGATGTGGTACTTTTCAAGGTCAGCCTTCATGCGCGGGATGTTGCGGTCGAGCCCGAAGCGGGACATGGCGGCATAACGCTCCTCCTCGCTCTTATCGAGGTAGGCCTTGCCCTCAGCGTCAAAAAACGCCTTGGCGATGTCTTTTATGTCCTCACCGTGATAACCGTCCTCCGGGAAGGCAACTGCGTCCTCGCCGAGAATAAGCTGCCTGTAGCGTGCGTCGATGGACTCGGCAAACTTTTTTATCTGGTTGCCTGCGTCGTTAACGTAAAACTCGCGCCACACATCGAAGCCCGCGCGCTCGAGAACACTGGCAAGCGCGTCGCCCATAACGCCGCCGCGGGCGTTGCCCATGTGCATCGGGCCGGTGGGGTTGGCGGAAACGAACTCGACCATAACCTTCTTGCCCTCGCCGACGGAAACAGCGCCGTATTTATCGCCCTTTTCCTCGATCTCAGCCAGGACTCCCGCGTACCACGCGCTGGCGAGGCGGAAGTTTATAAAGCCCGCGCCCGCGACCTCGGCGGAGGAAAAGAAGCTGCCGGAAAGGTCAAGCTCCTTGATGAGCTTTTCCGCTATGGCGCGGGGTGCCTGCTTCATCTCCTTGGCGGCTGCCATTGCGTAGGAGCAGGCGTAATCGCCGAGCTTCGCATCCTTGGGTATCTCTATTACGCCCTTGAGCTCAACCCCTGCGGGCAGAAGCCCTTTGGCGGCGGCGGAAGCGTAGGCCGCGCGCATGAGAGAATCTATCTCGGCCTTGGCGGCCTGGATCATGTTAGGCATTTATATCATTTCCTTTCGATTTGGAAAAAGTTATCGTAAAGCTGTTGTCGCCGAGCTTCACGTTGTCGGCGTCGAGGGCGTAGTCTATGTCCATGCGGCCCCCGTCGGCGTTTACGTCTATGTCGAGGCGCTTTGTCGCGACGCCGAGCGTCGTGGCGCCGTAGGGGGTGGTGTAGAGGAAAACGTGCTTCGCGCCGCGTCGGAAAAGCATCTGGCTCGTGACGGAGCCCTCGCGCGTGAGGGTAACGGTATCCGGCTCTATGGAGAAGGTGGTTTTCGTGCCGTCCATGCCCGTGATGGCGCTTTCCATGTAGGTGAGGGCGGAGCCTGCGGGGGAAAACTCGTATTCTCCCTCGGTGATGAACTCCATGCCGTCGTCCTCGCCGTTTATGGTCTGTTTGGCGGATATGGTTATCATAACTTTGCTCATGGCTGCTTCTCCTGTTCAAGAGAAGTGATTTTCACGCGGCCCGATATGTCGCTGCCCATGAAGAAGGAGGCGAGACGCTCGAAGCCCTCGGCGTTGTCCGTGACGTAAAAATTCGTGCTGCCGCGCTTATCCGGCGAAGCGAGAGCGTCCGTCTCGCGCAGCTTTTTTATGAGGTATTCGGCGGTTTCCTCGCCCGCGGAGATGAGGCGAACGTCCCCGCCCATATAGTCGCTTATGACCTCGCTGAGAAGCGGATAATGCGTGCAGCCGAGAAGGAGCGTATCAATGCGGGCGTCCCTGAGCTCGGCTAAGTATTCGCGCACGACGGTCTCTATAACCGTGTCACCGCGCCGGACGCGCCCTTCCTCGACGAGCGGGACGAATAGCGGACAGGCCTTGGAAAAGAGCTGCGCCTCGGGGCGGAAACGGAGGATGGCGCGGTCATACGCGCCGCTCGCGACGGAGCGCTTCGTGCCGATAATGCCTATCCTGCCGGAGCGCGACACGCGCGCAGCCTTCCACGCCGTCGGCTCCACGACGCCGAAAACGGGCACGGGGCACTCGCTCGAAACGGTATCGAGCGCGACGGTACTCACCGTGCCGCAGGCGACGACGACGGCCTTTATGTTGTGCCGGAGAAGAAAGTCCGTGTCCTCGCGGGCGTATCTTATGACGGTTTCGCGCGATCTGCCGCCGTAGGGGACCCTGCCGTTGTCGCCGAGGTAGATTATGTCCTCGTTCGGCATGGCTTCAACAAGCTTCCTCATGGCGGTGAGTCCGCCGAGCCCGGAATCGAAAACTCCGATAGCCCTGTTATCCAAAAAATCAGCTCCCGATATGGCGGCACGCCGCCAGACTACTATGTAACTAATATATATTATAATAACACGCGAAAAAAGACAAGGCAAAATATGCCGAGGGAGTGAAAATGTTTTTTGCAATGTAAAATGTTTTGACGGAAGCTTTTTGTGGGCAGGGGGGACAAGCCCCCGGCCCATATTGCTGCGGCGTATATATATGGGTGCTGCGGAAAAACGAGTTTGTTTGTAGGGTCGGCGCCCTCGACGACCCGCAAGCGGGCAGTTGGTTTTTGCAAGGCATTTATATATTCGTGCAAAGCACCACCGCGCTTCGCGCGGGCGGAACGCTGAGGACAGCGTTCCCTGCAGTACAGGATTTTTACAATTATCAACCAAATTGCATTGCGGAAAATAGCAGTACCACGCCGCAGGCGCGCCGCCCCACGGCCCACATTGCCGCACATCACCCATATCGCACACCTGCAAAAACTCTGCATGTCGCAATTTTCGTATTATTCTTTGAAATTGATATGGTAATTTGAGAATGGATAGTGTATAATAGAAGTGGGCAGGGGATGCTTGCCCGGCAAAGGAGGTGCTTGTCATGACAATGGAATTTACCGATAAGGAATTTCGCCGGCTGCTGGACATGGTTTACATCGGAAACTGGATACTCAATTCCACCCGCGAGGATGATCGCATCCGCGATTATGACGAGCTTGAATCCAAGGTCTTTTCTCATTGCCTCAAAAACGGCTGCGCGGCTCTGATGGAGGTTGTGGACGGGGAGGTTCTTCCCTCGCGCCTTTTCGCCGAGGGCGGCATACACGAGGCTATCATGGACTATGAGGACACCGTGTTTTACGAAATTCTTGCCGAAGAGCTCGCGCGCAAGGATATGGATTTTGCGCCCATCAGCACCGAGAACGTCGATGAGCTTTCAAGCCGGATAGACGAATACATCGAGGAATTTGAAGAAAACGGCATGGCGAACATATCCTGCGATAAATGACGCCGCGCCGCAAAACGCATAAAATCCTCCCGCCTGCGGATAATACGGGCGGGAGGTCTTTTTATGTTCAAAATGTCAAACGAACAGTACGCCCGGTATATAGACTCCGTTTCGCCGCGCTCGAAGAGCCTGCGGAACATGCTGCGCGCTTTTTTCACCGGCGGGGCCATCTGCTGCGTCGGGCAGGCGCTGCTGATGCTGTATCTGCGCCTCGGGCTCAGCGAGGAGGACGCCTTCGGCGCCGTTAGCGCGACGCTTGTGTTCCTCGGCGCGCTTCTCACGGCCGTCGGAGTATACGACCGCATGGCGAAATTCTGCGGCGCGGGAACGCTCGTCCCGATAACGGGCTTTGCCAATTCCGTCGCCGCCCCCGCTATAGAGTTCCGCGCCGAGGGCTTCGTGACGGGTACGGCGGTGAAGATGTTCACGATAGCCGGGCCGGTGATCGTTTTCGGCACGGCGGCGAGCGTTTTGTACGGCGTCGTGCTGCTGCTTGCGGATATTTTTTCTTGAAAACGGGCAGAGATGCTGCTATAATTTAAATCAATATAGAAGACAAAACAGGCCGCGCGTCCTGCGCGGCCCGGTTGGGGGTAAGGCTTATGCTCAAGGCAGTTTTGTTCGACCTGGACGGCACGCTTCTGCCGATGGATCAGGATGAATTCACAAAAGGGTATTTTAAGTACCTCGTGGCGAAGCTTGCGCCGCGCGGTTACGAGCCGAAGGCGCTCATCGACGCCATATGGCACGGCACGGCGGCGATGGTGAAAAACGACGGCACGCGCACGAATGAGGAGGCGTTCTGGGAGGATTTCGCGAAGACCTCGGGCGAGCGGGTTTTGGATGACCGCGGGCTTTTTGAGGAGTTCTACGCCGTGGATTTTCAGTGCGCCAAGCAGTTTTGCGGCTTCGCGCCCAAGGCCAGGACGATTGTGGAGGGCCTGAAGGCGCGCGGCGTGCGCGTTATTCTGGCGACGAATCCGATTTTTCCCGCGACGGCGACGGAGAGCCGCATCCGCTGGGCGGGGCTCGAGCCGCAGGATTTCGAGCTCTACACTACATACGAAAACATCGGCTGCTGCAAGCCGAACCTCGAATATTACCGCGAGATACTGCGCCGCACGGCTCTCGCGCCGGAGGACTGCCTCATGGTGGGCAACGACGTGGGCGAGGACATGATAGCCGCAAGGCTCGGGCTGGGCGTGTTTTTGCTGACCGACTGCATGATAAACAAATCCGGCGAGGATATAAGCGCTTACCCGCACGGCGGCTTTGACGAATTGGAGAAGTATTTGGGGATGTAATATAGCTTGAGGGCAGCAATGTGGGCCGTGGGGCTTGCCCCCGGCAGGGTGTTGCGATTTTCCACAATGTAAATTTTCTTGCATATTGTAAAATTTCATTCCGTAGGGAACGCTGTCCTCAGCGTTCCGCCCGCGCCATCGGCGCAAAACTAAATTCGACGCCGCAGGCGCACCGCTTCTCTTCACTCTTCTCTTTTCTCTCTTCACTATTCACTTCGCGCCCCGCGCCATCGGCGCGGTCTGCTCCCTGCCTTCCCCTGGGGGAAGGTGGCGCCGAAGGCGACGGATGAGGGGCGTGAAG
>JAEEUX010000112.1 GCA_016290695.1 Oscillospiraceae bacterium | reverse complement strand
GGAGGAGCTTCTGGATGCGCTGAATTACGCCTTCCGGTTCGCGCCCGCCTGCGTCGCGGAGCGCGCGGTTCAGAACCTGCGCGAGATTAATTGCGCCGTGTTGGGCGACGCCGACGGCGTGCGCTCTTCGGAGTGTGAGGAGCCCGTGGCGGCGGACGAAATTTTAAGCTACGAGGATAAATACGTAAACGGCGGCAAGGACGGCGCGAAGGGCGGCATGCAGAGCCTCAAGCGCAAGCTTCCCGCACCGATTTCCGCCGAGCTGCGCGACAAGATCCGCAAAATGGCGGAGGAAGCCTTCCTCGCGCTGGACTGCGCGGGCGTCGCGCGCATAGATTTTCTGATGGACGGCAAAACGGGCGAGGTCTGGGTGAACGAAATAAACACCATCCCCGGCTCGCTGTCCTTCTACCTCTGGGAGCCGCTCGGCATCAGCTATTCTGAGCTCCTTGACGAGCTCGTTTCCCTCGCCTTCAAGCGCGCGAGAAGGGCGGGCGAAGTGAATTACAGCGTCGAGACCGGCATTTTGAAGAATTTCTCCGGCGGCGGGGCCAAGGGCGCCAAGGGCGCGAAGCTGTGAGTACCGCCGCGCGAAGCGCGTTTCGCTCCCCTTGGATAAGGGGAGCTGTCAGCGAAGCTGACTGAGAGGTCGAGGGTTGATGATTGCATGCACCAACATAGCCGCACCCATAATATAAACACACCAGCATAATATAATTGTACCAAAACAAAAAGGATGATACGATGATAGAATACGAAGAATATAAGGTAAAGCTCAACGCGCTCAAGCCCGACCTTGAAAACCTGCGCGACGCGCTCAAACTGGACGATGCCTCGCGCGAGATAGAAGAGCTGGAGCGCAAGGCTGCCGAGCCCGGCTTCTGGGACGACGTGGAGAACTCGCAGAAGATTTTGCAGCGCACGAAGCACCTAAAGGCCAAATGCGAGAATTACGACGCGCTGACCCGCCGCTGGGACGACGTTTTCACCCTCTGTGAGATGGGGCTTGAGGAGGACGACGACAGCCTTCTTGACGAGATAACGGCCAATTACGCCGAGCTGGAGGAGGGGCTTAAAACCGCCCGCCTCTCCACGCTCCTCACCGGAGAATACGACGGCAGCAACGCCATCCTCACCTTCCACGCCGGCGCCGGCGGAACCGAGGCGCAGGACTGGACGCAGATGCTTTTCCGCATGTATACCCGCTGGGCCGAGCGCCACGGCTTCAAGTACCAGACGCTGGACTTCCTCGACGGCGAGGAGGCGGGGCTCAAGAGCGCCGTTTTGCAGATAGAGGGCGAGAACGCCTACGGCTTCCTCAAAAGCGAGAACGGCATCCACCGCCTCGTCCGCATTTCGCCCTTCGACGCCTCGGGCCGCCGCCACACATCCTTCGCGGCGCTTGAGGTAATGCCCGAAATAGGCGACGACGTCGAGGTCGAGATTCGCCCGGAGGACATCGAGATGCAGGTTTACCGCTCCTCCGGCGCGGGCGGCCAGCACATCAACAAGACCTCCTCCGCCGTCCGCCTCATCCACATCCCGACGGGCGTGGTCGTATCCTGCCAGACGGAGCGAAGCCAGTTCCAGAACCGCGATTACGCCATGCGTATGCTGCGCTCGAAGCTCGTTGAAATAAAGGAGCGCGAGCACCTTGAAAAAATCTCGGACATCAAGGGCGTGCAGCTCAAGATAGAGTGGGGCAGCCAGATACGCAGCTACGTTTTCATGCCCTACACGCTCGCAAAGGACCACCGCACGGGCTTTGAAAACAGCAACATAAACGCCGTTATGGACGGAGACCTCGACGGCTTCATAAACGCATACCTCAGCCAGAACGCGAAGGAGTAAGGCCCGATGCTCGGAACATTAGTCAACGTCGCGGCGGTCATCGTCGGCTCTCTCGCGGGGCTGCTGCTCAAAAAAGGTATCCCGGAAAAAATAAGCGACACGGTCATGAGGGGCGTCGCGCTCTGCGTGCTTTATATCGGCATCAGCGGCTCCCTCGTGGGCAAAAATACTCTTATCACCATTCTTTCGATGGTTATAGGCGCCGTTATCGGAACGCTCCTTGACCTTGACGGCAAGCTCAACCGCTTCGGCGAGCGCATTCAGGAGAAAATGAAGGGCCGCGCGGGCTCGGGAAGCTCCGTCGCGGAGGGCTTCGTTACGGCGAGCCTCATCTTCTGCGTCGGCGCGATGGCCGTCGTCGGCTCGATACAGAGCGGCATAAACGGCGAGCATTCCACGCTTTTCACCAAGGCGCTGCTCGACGGGATAAGCTCCATTGTCCTCGCCTCGACGCTCGGCCTCGGCGTAATTCTTTCGGCTGGCGCAGTCCTCGTCTATCAGGGCGCAATTACGCTGCTGGCGCAGTGGGTCGCCCCGTTTCTGAGCGATTACGCCGTCGCGGAAATGAGCTGCGTCGGGTCGCTGCTCATAGTCGCCCTCGCGCTGAACATGCTCGGCATCACGAAGCTCAAAACGGCCAATTACCTGCCCGGTGTGTTTATCCCCATAGCGCTGTGCCTGTTTATGTAGACCGCGCGGGATGCGGTTTAACCATATTACATTGTACAAATGATGGGTGCCATGCCGGGGGCAAGCCCCGGCATCCGCGCGAAGCGCGTTTTCGCTCCCCTTGTAGGGGAGCTGGCTCGGGCGAAGCCCGAGACTGAGAGGTAAACCCGCCGCAGCTTTTCGCTCCCCTTCGATAAGGGGAGCTGTCAGCGAAGCTGACTGAGAGGTCGTAATTCAGCGGAACGCCGGGGACGGCGTTCCCTACCGAACGATACAAGTTCCACGCATCTATATATAGCGTATCGGCGCGGAGGAACGCATGATATTGTATGCTTTTCCCGGGCGCAAATATTTTTCCTCAAAAAAGTGGAAAAACAGCTTGATTTTTCGCGCAACTAATGCTAAAATTATCATCTGCACGGGGATAGACTATTCTTCGGCAGCAAGCAGGCTGTCAGAAAAGGGCGGAAGCGCCTCGGAAGAGGCGGCACGGAGAGCGATTTTCGCCGCCTGCAGCCGCATTTTTCTGACAGTCTGAACGAAAGGGAGGTGAGTATTTTGCCCAATATAAAGTCCGCATCCAAGAGAGTAGAGCTTTCCAGAGCAGCCGCAGCCGTCAACAAGGCAAAGAAGACCGCTCTTAAGACCGACCTCAAGAAGTTTGACGCCGCCGTCGCCAATGGCGATAAGGCAGCCGCCGCAGAAGCTTATAAGGTAGCCGTCAAGGCTATTGATAAGGCAGCCGTCAAGGGTCTTATCCACAAGAATAACGCTGCCCATAAGAAGAGCAGGCTCACCCTGTCCTTGAACGCTATGTAATCTTAAGCGCCGCCGCTAAGTTCCCGCCGCAGCCTGTGCGCCGGGATTATGCCGTGCCGCGCTGATACATCGTCGGAACACAAATTCGCCCAAAGCCTTTTGGCTTTGGGCGTTTGTTGTCTCTTATATGTGGGGCGCTTTCGCTCCCCTTGCGCCGCAGGCGCTTTCGCTCCCCTTGGATAAGGGGAGCTGTCAGCGAAGCTGACTGAGAGGTCGAGGGTGGAGAGCGGTGTGCATCACTATGGTTCCTCCCGCACCCCGCGCGCAGCGCGTTTTGCTCTCCTCATAGGGGAGCTGTCACGGTGTCAGCCGTGACTGAGGGGTAAGCGGTTTTGCATCAACCATATTGGTTCTGCTCTCGCGTTACCTTCCACCTCTCAGTCTCGTCGGCTGCGCCTCCGAGCCAGCTCCCCTTATCCAAGGGGAGCGAAAAAGGGTGCGGCCTGGGGCTTCTTCAAAAAATTACTGCGCCGCAGCTTTTTTGCGCGGCGCAGTTTTTGTTGTTTTCTATTGTCTCAGCCGTCTATCCAGAACGGGTTCGGCATTTCGGGCATTCTTTCTATTCCGGGGATGCGGGCGAGGCCGCCGCGCAGGTGGGGGTAGAAGAAAATCGCCTCGTGCGTGCCGGGGCCTTCCTCGTAAACGTGGTCGATTCCGGCCTCCTGCCATGCCTCATGGAGGCGGCGCGCGGGGATGCACAGGCGGTCGTTGCGCCCCGTCGCCATATAAATCGTGGGCAGGGTCTTCCCGGCCTCCTTCTGGTGCTTCGCCGACCACGCGGGGTCGATATACGTTCCCGTCATGTTCTCGATGGGGCCGAAAACGGACTCATAGTAGCCGCGCGTGAGGCCGAGCGGGTTCGGCGCGTCCGTCGCCTCCTTATAATCGTCGTAAACGAGCGCGGGGCTTATCGCGACGACGTGGCCGAAGGTGTCACAGAAGCGCAGGCCGTTGATTATCGCGCCGCAGCCGCCCATCGAGATGCCGCCGATTATCGTATCCTCACGCTTGCGGGAGAGCGGGAACACGCGGCGCGTGAACTCCACAAGCTCGCGCCCGATGTAATCGGAATAGAGGTCGCCGCGCTGCTTATCGTTGACGTAGAAGTGGTTCTCGCCGTCCGGCATGATTATCGCGAGGTTGAACTGCTGCGAAATGTCGCCGATGTCGGAGCTTTTCAGCCAGTCGGCGGAGCAGCCGGTGTAGCCGTGGAGGAGGTACAGCGTCTTGAGCGGCTGGGCGGGCGCGCCGCCCGGAATGGGGAACATGAAGTCGCCGGGGACGACTGCGAAAAAGTTCACGTTCCTGTGCAGGGTCATCGAGGCGAAAGAGCATTGAATGAGCGCCATTTAATTTGCCTCCTTCCCGGCGGAGCCGATAACGTCGTACTTCGGGTCGTAATTATCCACCCAGAACGGGTTCTGGAAATTGAAATCGCGCGCGCCGAGCGCGTGACTCAGGCCGCGGCGGAGGAACAGGTTCCAGAACGCCCATTCGTGCGTGCCGGGGCCCTCCTCATAAACGTGCTTAAAGCCCATATTCTCGAACTTTTCGTGCAGGAGGCGGTTATAAACGCCGAGAGCGTCGTTGTAGCCGCAGGCAAAGTATAGGTCCGGCGCGGGCTTATTTTCCGCGAGGATGCGGCGGGCAAGCTCCGCGCAGTCGTTATCCGTGCCCTCGATGTGGTCGGGGTCGCCGAAAAGCGTCTCGTAAAAGCTGCGCGTTACGCCGATATAGTTCGGCTCGTCGGTAACGCCCCTGGCCGTTTCCGAGGGGACGGCGGAGGACAGGGCTATGCAGTGGCCGAAGGTCTCGCCGTAGCGCAGCGCGGCGCGCATTGCGCCGTAGCCGCCCATCGAAAGGCCGCCGATGAGCGTATCCTCACGCTTATCCGAAAGGAGCGGGAACATCCTGCGCGTGAAGTCTACAAGCTCCCTGCCGACGAATTCGCCGTAGCGCAGGCCGCTCTTCGGCTGGTCGACGTAATAGGAATTGTCGCCCGAGGGCATAACGACGGCGATGCCGAACTGCTGCGCCATTTCGTTTATCTGCGTGCCGTGCAGCCAGTCGTTATACCCGCCCATGAAGCCGTGGAGCAGGTAGAGCGTCTTGAAGCGCGGCAGCGCCGGAGCCTCCTCGCCCGGCTGCGCGGGGGGCAGGTATTCCGCCGGGAGCAGGACGTTCAGCGGTACGCCGTGCATGAGCGAGGTGGAGAAAAAGTTTACCTGAAGCCATGCCATGCTGTTAAATCAGTCCTTTCTTTTTTTTGGGCAGCGCCGGGATCATGCGGCGCTTCCTGTATTTAATGTTTTTTGCTCTTTATTTTTATTGTATCATGGTATTAAGAAAGAGTAAACCGGTTTTATGACAAATTGACGAAAAAATAATCCGCAGGAACGGGAGGAATGCAAAAAATGACGAAAGATTACGCCGAAAAACGCGCCTCGCTCGCCGCGAAATGCCGCCGCGCGCTGCCCGAGCCGGGCGAAGCGGAGAAAAAGCTGGACGCGCGCATCGCCGCGCTGAGGGAGGAGCTGCGCGCGGAGCTGGGCGGGCAGATACCGGGCTCGCTGCCCGTTTTGTGGGATGAAAAGCTGCGCGAGAGCGGGCTTTACGCGCTTTGCCGCGCGCTTCCGAAGGGCGCCGACCTGCATCTGCACAGCATCGCCGTCCTGCCGCCGGACGAGCTTATCGACTTTCTAGCCGCGCGGCGCGACGTTGTCGTGGGTACGCTCGCGGAGGAGCGCGGCAAGCTATATCTCGCGTCGGACAGGCTCGGCGCGGAGGATGGGCGCATGGAGCTCGCCCACGCGCTGGAAATCGACGAGCTGACCCGCGCCGAGCTGCGCGAGCTATGGAGCGTGACGGGAAGAGCGCCCGACGAGGGCATCTGGGACTGGTTCGAGAAGCTTTTTGACCGCCACATGTCGCTCGGCACGTCGCCCGCAGTGCTCGGGGACTATTACCGCGCGGCCTTCCGCTATCTGCGCGAAAACGGGGTTTGCCACGCGGAGCTGCGGCATCTGTTCTTCGGCTCGAAGGAGGACGCGAGGGCGGCTGCCGAGGCAATCCGTGAGGCGTATTATGAAGTTCGCCGCGAGTTTCCCGATTTCAGCGCCCGCGTCCTCGGCGCTGGGCTCAAGTACCGCCATCTGCCGCAGGATATTACGGATATGCTCATGGAAAACGCGCTTTACGCGCATGAAACGGTGAAGGACGAATTTGACCCCGCTTCGCCGGAGGAATTCGTCGTCGGCATCGACCTTGTGAACGAGGAGGACGCGAGCCGTCCGCTCGGCGAGTATGAGGAAATGCTCGCGCTTCTTCGCGCGCGCTGGCCGGAGATGCGCCTTTCGCTCCACGCGGGCGAGAGCCATGAGCCGGAAAGCGATAACCTCATAGACGCGCTGCTGCTCGGCGCTCAGCGCGTCGGCCACGGGCTGAACCTTTACCGCCGCCCCGCGCTTCTGGACGCTTACCGCGACGCGGGCGTGACGCTGGAGGTCTGCCCCATGAGTAACCAGACGCTCGGCTACGTCCCCGACCTGCGCGCGCATCCGGCGGTGGAGTATTTCCGCCGCGGCGTGGATATGGTGCTTGCGTCCGACGACCCGGCGTATCAGGAAATCACGCCCCTGACGGACGACTTTTTCGCCGCGGCCGCCTGTTGGGGCTTCGGAGCGGCGGAGCTGAAGCAGCTCGCGGTAAATTCCCTGCGCCGCGCCTTCGTGGGTGAAGCGAGGAAGGCGGAGCTTGTCGCCGCGTTCGAAAGAGCTTGGGAGGAATTTGCCGCGCGCGTCGGCTGAGCGGCAAAAGGCGGAAATATATAAGCGCCTTCGGCGGGTTCATTCTCCCGCCGAGGGCGCTCTGTTTAGGAACTTATCTGCACCTCTCAGTCAGCTTCGCTGACAGCTCCCCTTGTCCAAGGGGAGCGAAAGGCGCTGCTCACAGGTGGACGGTCTCGGGGTCGCTGGGGAACCTCGTGTCGAAGAAAAGACCCATGCTCTGCTTGCCGATATTGGCGGCGATGGAGGCGGAGAGGGGCTTTTCGTAGCTCATGTTCTGCGGCAGGAGCAGCTTGCGGAAATTATACTCGCGGTCAAGGGCATAGTAGAAGCGGAAAAGAATGAGCATGAGGCCACGCTTTTCCTCGTCCGTGAGGGAAGTGATTTTGCCCGCGGTGGTGATTTCCTGCTTCGCGGCCATGAGCTTTTCGATGGGTATGCCGCTCACGGCGCTCACGGCGTTAACGGGGAGCTGCGCCGTGCATTCGAGGAGGTTCATAAGCTCGACTATGTAGCCGTCAGAGTCCTCGGCGGCGCTCTTCGGGTTGCCCATTACGTCCTGCCCGCGCGCCCAGTCGTAAGCCTCGCGGATAAGCGCGGAGACTTCAACGAGGCGGTCAAGCTGCCTGGTGGTGAGAAGGTCAGCCGCCTTCGTGAAGGCCTGCGAGCCGTCCGCGAGTATCTCGCGCATGGTGGCGTTCGGGATGGCGCAGGCGGCAGCGATGGCGAAGTA
>JAEEUX010000111.1 GCA_016290695.1 Oscillospiraceae bacterium | reverse complement strand
GCTGCAATAAAGCTCGCAAACCAAGTCGACCGCTTTTGGAACTCAGCCAAAAGCGGTCGACTTTTTACATAATAGACAAAATGTTTCTAAAGTTTTTAACATATTTCATGAACTTGAAAAAAGTTATTTAATTTTGCTGAAATTTTGATATATTTATATCTGTAATCGGTTAATAGTCGAAAGGCGCTCGGCTAAGATAATCTGTTTTACGAGGTGTGATTTATGAAAGAAGAGGGCAACGATGGGAGACTAATAAGACTTGTTAAGATAATTGTGTTCCTTGCTGTAACTATCGCAATAAACATTGTTCTTAACAGACTCGTAAAATCTTTTGGCAGCTCGCTTTATCTCGACAGCGTTGGAACCATGCTCGCCGCGATTTTGGGCGGCAATTTCCCCGGCGTCATAGTTGGATATCTCACCAATATAATCAACCTGACTGCTGACCATACGAACCTTTATTACGCGAGCATAAGCGTGCTCATTGCCGTGGCGACCTATGCTTTCGCGAAAAAAGGCTTCTTTGACAAAATATGGAGAGCTCTTATAACTATCCCCGTGCTCGCCTTTATCGGCGGCGTCCTCGGCTCGGTGCTTACATATTATATCTTTGGTTCGGACGTGAATATCTGGAATAATTTTCTGCTTGATGTAATAGACAAGGCGATAACCGTCGTTGTGGTCTTTGCCGTCGTCAAGCTGCTTCCGGAGAAATTCAAAAAATCTTTGTTCCTCTCTGCCTGGCAGCAGCGTCCGCTTACGGATTCGGAATTCGCGGAAATAAAGGAACATAAGACGAAGGGCTTGACGCTCCGCCGCAAGATAACGATAGTTCTCACCGTCGTTATGGTCCTTGTGTCCTCAATAACCATTATTATAAGCTATTTCCACTATAATTCCTTTGCGATAGCGGAGCATAAGAGCCTCGGGACGAATATTGCGCGCCTTGCCGCGGATATAATCGACCCTGAAAAGGTGGATTCCTTCCTCGCTGAGGGCGAGAACGCTGAGGGCTATGCCGAGATACGCCAGCATCTGCATACGATAATCTCAAACCACAGTGATATTCAGTATATTTACGCTTATAAAATCATGGAGGACGGCTGCCACGTCGTCTTCGATATAGATGCGGACGGGGTAACCGAGTCTGCTCCGGGCGAGATAATACCCTTCGACGAGTCCTTCTCCGAGTATATACCCACGCTGCTTGCGGGCAACGACATAGACCCCATTATTTCCGACGACACCTATGGCTGGCTCCTCACAAATTATGAGCCGGTGCGGGATTCCAAGGGAAAAACAGTCTGTTATGCCGCCACGGATATCTCGATGGACGAGATACGCGTGGACGAGGTTATTTTCCTTGCCAAGCTCCTCTCTCTCTTCGTCGGACTCTTTGTCCTTGCGCTTGCCTTCTGCATGTGGGCGGCAAAATACAGCATCGTTTTCCCGCTGAACGCAATGACGGTCGCCTCCGCCGATTTTACCTATAAGTCGCATGAGGACCGCATGATGAGCGTTGACAGAATAGAAAACCTCGGCATCCGCACGAAGGACGAGGTCGAAAACCTCTATGAGTCTCTTGCCAAGACCATCGCGGAGACTGTGAGCTACATGGAAAATCTGCGAGAAAAAAGCGTTCAGCTCACGAAGATACAAAATGGCCTCATTTACGTCCTCGCAGACCTCGTTGAAAGCCGCGATAAGAATACGGGCGACCATGTAAGAAAAACAACGGCCTTTACCCATGCCATTCTCACGTTTATGCACGACGACGGCCTTTATCCGGAAATTGTTACAAAGGACTATATAAACGCCGTTT
The DNA here is from genome assembly GCA_016290695.1 of Oscillospiraceae bacterium. Classification (GTDB taxonomy): domain Bacteria; phylum Bacillota; class Clostridia; order Oscillospirales; family Oscillospiraceae; genus RGIG6375. The sequence goes on along the minus strand of JAEEUX010000111.1, from coordinate 6,062 downwards.
CAAACTCCGCGCCGCTGCATGACGTAGGCAAGATTAAAATTTCGGACGTTATACTCAATAAGCCCGCGCGTCTGGACGACGATGAATTTGAAATAATGAAGACGCATACCCGCGAAGGCGGCAAGATAATCGATACGGCGATGGAGCTGGTAGCGAACCCCGGTTATCTCAGCGAAGCGAAGAACCTCGCGCTTTACCACCATGAGAAGTGGGACGGAAGCGGTTACCCGGAAAAGCTCTCCGGCGATCAGATACCCGTATCTGCAAGGGTTATGGCGATTGCGGATGTTTTCGATGCGCTCCTTTCCAAGCGAAGCTATAAAGCGCCGTTTTCCTTTGAGGACGCCGTGAACATCATCAAGGAAGGCTCGGGCAAGCATTTCGACCCGAATATCGTACGCATATTTCTGGCGCATCTTGATGAAATACGCGATATAGCGGAGGAGCATGAACGCATCCTCGAATCCGGTTCCTCGGTAGTCTACGTCGGGCTGAGAAAATAAGGCTGTCAAACATATAGCGCATATAGTATATAAACCGCCGCCCCTCATTTTTTCGCGAGGGGCGGCTTTATACTAATATTCAATTAAAATCGGAAAATCTATGCGGCATGCTTCCTTGGGCTTCCTGACCATATATATTCATTATGCCCGGAAAAGTCCGCCTCGCCTGACGCAAAGCCCTCTCACATAAGTGGTTGGATGAAAACGGATGGGAGAAACGTACTACATATCTGCAAGACTTGGATGGAAATATTTACGAAGCAACGCTGAATATTGCGGACGGAAGAGATAGAAGAATCCTGCACGATGTAAGCAGAGTCCACATGATAGACAAAAAAGAAGCATCGGCAAGAATACCGTCACTGGCGAAAACCAGCGCTCTCGTTACCAAGAGCCAAGGACGGGTCCTTCTCAATCCGATGCACTTGCGAACAGAATAGCAGAAAGCGGCAAAACTGTCAATAGGGAGTATTCCTATAAAACCGACTACGAGGATTATCTGAACGCTCTTGAGCAGGATGAAGAAGGAACTAATTATTAGCTTGCCCGGAATTACCCAAACCGGTCTGTCAGCCCGCGGGCTGCGCGGGGCGGGGGAGCATGAGAATGGAACCGTCCTCGCCGCTTTGAGTGAGGATGTATTCATGCTTTCTGCCCGTTCCATCGGTGTAAGATACGGAGAAGGCGGGGGCAACGTCGGGATAATAGTCGCGAAGGAAAAAACTGTCCCCGTCGCGGCAGACTCCGGCGAATATAGCGTCGCTGTCCGTGGTGAAATAGTAGTCGTCATAGAAATTAGTCACGCTTGCTATGGTGAGGTCATATACCGAGCCGGAGACCTTCAGAACCGCGACTTCACCGCGTCCCTTGTCTATGGAAGCGTTGAAGCTGCCTGCGGCGCCCTTGACCAAGCTGAGGCTGCCGGGCATCCCGTCGCGTTCAGGGGGGATAAACTCGTCCGCGATAATGCCGCCGAGCGCGGAATAGGGGACGCAGAACTCTATCGAGCCCATCGCATAGGGGCCGAGCTCGTAGGGACTTATCGGGAAGACGACGCCCGCGTCACTGAGATACCATGCGCTGGCGGCGATAACGTCGGGAATGTCGGCTTCATAACCCTCGAAAAACGCCTCCTGATAATCGGCGTAAGCCTCGGAATGGGAAAGGTCGGTTATGTAGTCAGCGCAGAAACGCAGGAACTCCTCGTCACTGCCGCCGCAGATGTCCGCGCGGCTGAGCGGCTTGCCCGTGCGCGAGCTGTAGACCGCGCTCTCGCACCAACTAAAGCCGTGGACTCCGCCTGTGTAGATGTAATTAGAATACAGTATGCTCACGACCGCGCCGTCCGCGCGGGTAACGATTGCCCTGCGCTCGCCGCAATAGGGAACGAAGCTCCATTCCCATTCCGAGTCCTGAACGCTTTCAAGGCGGTTCGCGCGGTCCTCCCGAGCCATTTCCACGACCTCGTCGTAAGTCATGGGTTTATCCTCAGCCCAGAAGATGCCGAAGCAGTCCTTCGGAACGTCGGCGTTTATGAGTGCCGCGGCGTCCTTGCGTCCGGGGATGTAGAATTCCGCCGAGGTGCAGGAGAAGTTTACAAGCTCGCTGCCGTCAGCGTCCTTAAAGCTTTGGCTTTCGCTGAGCTTTATAAGGGCGATTACCTGAGGCTCCGTTTCTTCCTGCGGCGGTTCCTCGGGGCTGGGTTCGCTCGACGCCTCCGGCTCGCCCGAGGGCTCCGCGGAGGGAGTTTCAGCCGCTGCGGGAGCATCTGTGGGCTTGGGCTCATCAGCGCTGTCAGCCTTCTTTTCGATGGCGCAGGAGCAGAGTGATAGAATAAAAATCAGCGATAACAACGCTGCAATAAGCTTTTTCATAAAAACCTCCATACAAAAACAGTAAAACCGAGGGCTTGTTTGCCTAATTGTAGCACATAGGGCCATCTATGGCAACCAAAATCGAAGCGTGGATAAAATCTCTGTTGATAATACGAGAATAATATTGTATAATATATTTGTATTTGCCCCACCGCGGGGAAAGCGCGGACAGAGAGGACAAAGCGTATGAAAATACTTGCCGTTTCGGACGTTGAAAGCAAATATATATGGGATCATTTCGACCCGGCGGTGTTCAAATCCGTGGACCTTATCATTTCCTGCGGCGATTTGAAGGCGAGCTACCTTAGCTATCTCGTCACGATGATACCCGCCCCGCTTTTTTATGTCTGCGGCAACCATGATACCGATTATGCCCACCGCCCGCCGGAGGGCTGTGTCTGCATAGACGGGGAGCTTGTGCGCTATCGCGGGCTTCGTATCGCCGGGCTCGGCGGCGCTATGGGCGGGGGACAGGGCGCCATCGTTTATACCGAGGCGGAGATGGAGCGCCGCGCCAAAAAACTCGAAGCTCGCATCAAAAAGGCGGGGGGCGTCGATATTTTCGTAACTCATGCCGCGCCCTTAGGGCGGGGCGACGGACCCAGCCAGTTTCACCGCGGCTTCTCCTCCTTTTGCCGGATAGACGATACATACAGCCCGAAATACCATTTCTTCGGCCATTATCATCTCAGCGGCTCGCCGGTGAATAACCGCGCTGTCAGCGTTTTCGGCGCGACTACCTGCGTGAACGCGACGGGGTACCGCATAATCGAGCTGTGACTGATTGTTCCTTTGTGTAAAACTCATTTATCATATATTTATTGGAAGCGCTTTTTGCGCTGCCGCATTATTATTTATGGAGGTCAATTACAATGAAAGTAAAAGCTGCCATCACCCGCGCCACCGACAAGATTGAGATCGAAGAGCTCGAGCTCGCCGCTCCTAAGGCCGGTGAAGTCCTTATAAAAATGGTCGCCTGCGGCGTCTGCCACACCGACGCTTCCGCGATCAAGCAGTTTATCCCCGCCAATCTCCCAATGGTCATGGGCCATGAGGGCGTCGGCATCGTCGAGCAGGTCGGCGAGGGCGTAAATTCCCTCAAGGTCGGCGACCACGTCGTCATGAGCTATCCTTCCTGCGGCTGCTGCGACAAGTGCTTTGAGGGCCACCCCTATGCCTGCGAAAACAGCTTCTCCCTCTTCTTCGGCGGCGCTTATTCCGACGGTACCCGCCGTCTGACCGACGCTAAGGGCAACGAGATCTCCGTCCTCTTCGGACAGGGCGGCTTCTCCACCTACTGCGTAGTTGAGGCGAGAAACGCCGTTAAGGTTGACCCCGAGGTTGACCTCAAGGCTCTCTGCTCTCTCGGCTGCGGCGTTCAGACCGGCGCGGGCGCAGTCCTCTGCCGCATGAAGCCCGAACCCGGCACCTCCATCGCCGTATTCGGCGCGGGCGCTGTCGGCATGAGCGCTATCATGGCCGCGAAGATTGCCGGCTGCGATAAGATCATCGCCATCGACCTCGTTCCCTCCCGCCTCGAAATGGCTCTTGAGATGGGCGCGACCCACGTTATAAACGGCAAGGAATGCGCTGACGTTCCTGCGAAGATCAAGGAGATCTGCGACGGTAAGGGTGTCCACTACGGCCTCGAGGCTGTCGGCGTTCCCGTCCTCTGCCAGCAGATGCTCGCTTCTCTCCGCAGCGAGGGCCTCGGCGTCCTCGTCGGCGTAACGGGCGATAAGGAAGTCGGCGTTCTTGCCAACGCATGGCTCATGGATAAGAGCGCGTCCTTCGCGGGCGTCGTCGAGGGCGGAGCCAATCCCCAGACCTTCATCCCCGAGCTCGTCAAGTTCTATAAGCAGGGCCGTCTTCCCATCGATAAGATGACCAAGTATTATAAGTTTGAGGAGATCAATCAGGCCTTTGAGGATTCGCACAGCGGCGCTGTTATAAAGCCGATCCTCGTATTCTGATTTTGCCTGCTTGGAGATTTTGTGCCATACATCGTTAAAATGCTCGGTAATACCTTTGTATTGCCTGCGCGTTTGCCTCGTCTGACGCAAAATCTCCGTCGCAGATGTATTAGGAGTTTTGTGCCATACTTCGTTAAAATGCTCGGCAATATCTGAATATTGCCTCTGCGTTCACCTCGACCGGCGCAAAATCTCCGTCGCAGAAATTAATCAAAAAAGCAAACCAAGAACAGGGGACGGTATCCTGCCCGAAGTCAGGGCGGATACCGTCCCTCTTTAAACGGAGGCTGGGCCATGAAAATTATGGCGATTGACTACGGCGACGCACGCACGGGCGTCGCGTTTTCCGACCTTACGGGGTCTATCGCGGGGGAAACGCTCGTTATAAACGAATGGTCGCAGGCGGCGCTGGCCGATAAGCTCGCGCAGCTTTACCGTTCCCGCAAGGCGGAGAAAATAGTTATCGGCTCGCCCGTGAACATGGATGGAACGCGCGGCCCGCGCGCAGAAAAAAGCGTCGAGCTTGCCGCTCTTCTTGCCGAAAAAACCGGCGTTCAGCCCATCCCGGTTGACGAGCGCCTTACCACCGTGGATGCGCACCGTATCCTTTCCGAGGCAGGCAGGCGCGGGAAAAAACGCAAGGCGGTGGTGGATGCCGTCGCCGCCCAGCTCATTCTGGAAACCTACCTCAATTCGGCGCATTGAGGGATATTTTTGTTACGATTTTTTGTTGACACACGGCCCCGCCTTGGGGTAATCTGTTCCTTGACAGTCCCGTGCCTTGCACGGCGGACTCATGCTTATTATAACGCGCCCGAAGTGGCGCATTAGGGGAGGTGCTTATTATGGAAAAACAGCGTATCGGCATTTATTTTCATATACCCTTCTGCGCTTCCCGCTGCTCTTACTGCGATTTTTGCTCCACCTCCGGGCGGCGCGATCTCATCCCGCAGTATCAGGCAGCGATAATAAAGCACCTTGAGGAATACGCCCCACGGCTCGAAAACTATCGCGTGGATACGGTGTATTTCGGCGGCGGAACGCCGAGCTGGTACGGTGCGGCGAACCTTATCCGCATTTTCGAGACGCTCACCCGCTGCTGCCACGTTTTGGTGGACTCGGAGGTGACGCTCGAAGCAAACCCCGACAGCATCCGCCGCGACGAGCTGAAAAGCCTCCGCCGTGCAGGCTTCAACCGCATTTCGATTGGCATGCAGTCGGCAAACAACACTATCCTGAAATTTATAAACCGCCGCCACACGCATGAAATGACACTCGACGCCGTAGAAGCGGCGCGGCGCGCGGGCTTTGAAAACCTGAGCCTTGACCTTATCTACGGCCTCCCAGCCCAGACGCGTGAGGATTGGGCGGATACGCTCATGCGCGCGACGCTCCTTGAACCGGAGCACCTGTCCTGCTACGGCCTCAAGATAGAGGAGGGAACGGAGCTTAGCCGATACCGCGGCTCGGAGCTCCTTCCGGACGAAGACACACAGGCGGACATGTATCTTTATACAGTAGATTTCCTCGCCTCCGCAGGCTGGCAGCAGTATGAGATATCGAATTTCGCCCTCCGCGGCAAGGAATCGCGCCACAACCTCAAGTATTGGCAGCTCGGCGATTACGCCGGCTTCGGCGCTTCCGCCGCCTCGCTCGTGAGCGGCAGAAGATACAGCTTCACGGACAACGTTGAGGAATATATCCGTTCGGTA
>JAEEUX010000110.1 GCA_016290695.1 Oscillospiraceae bacterium | reverse complement strand
GAACAGATAAAGACAGATCAATCGTAGGCGTTAAGCGTCAAAAGGAGAAAAAAGAGGCCCGCAGTGGCGAGCCCAAAAGATAAAGATGACTGTTAAGCTGCATCAGCAATGCAGCGCGGAGGAGCGGCCTGCGGGATGAGCGAAGACGCCCGGCCCGGATCATGCACCGCGCGCCCGGGAGCTTCGTTAAGAACCCGGGAGAGATTTCTGACGCAGATTTTAAAAAGCTCATTCAGAAGCAATATGACAATGCTGCGGATGGTGTCTATTAAGCAATCCGGCCGGTTGCGCAAGCTGCGCAGCCGGCTTTTTCTGGTGCCGACGCCGGCAGATTTGACGGTTACTATCGCTCCGGCTGTTCAGGCTATTGGGAGCGTCAGAGTGAATTCCGTGCGCCCGTCATGGGAGGCAACGGCAATTACGCCGTCGTTTTTCTCGGCGAGACCCTTGGCAATGGCGAGTCCGAGTCCGTAGCTGTTGTCCTTGTGCGTACGGGACTCATCCACCCTATAGAAGCGGTCAAAAATATGCGGAAGTGCATCTTGAGGGATCTCTTCGCCGGAATTTGCAACATGCAGCTCAAGCGACGATTCCTCCTTTAATCCATGCCGCTGCATGGATTGAACTAAAGAAACCTGCACGGTTCCCCCTGCTGGGGAGTGCTTGACGGCGTTGTCTATCAATATTGCCGCGAGCTGCTCAAGCTCCTTCCGGCTGCCATACGCAACCAGCGCGTCCGGTACGTCTGTCTCCAGCGTCACGCTCCGCTCGAACGCGACGCTTTCAAAGGGGAGCGCCGCCGCCATGACAGCCTCCGCCGCATCGAATGTTTCCCGCTTATGCGGCGCGGAGCTTTCCCTGTCCGCCTCCAGATTGGAAAGCTGAAGCAATTCGTTGACGAGACCGGACATGCGAACGATCTGTTCCTTGATATAGTCGAGCCATTTGTTTTGTCCGATAGATTCCTCTAACACGGTTGCGTTTGCTCCGATGACGGTCAAAGGCGTTTTCAGCTCATGGCTCGCGTCTGCGACGAAGCGCTTTTGCATCTGCATATTCTCTTCCACCGGCTTGACGATAGCGCGTGAAAGAACTCGTGCAAGCAGCGCGAAGAGACAGCATGCCGCCGCGAAACCTAAAAGGGACAGCAGCGCCGTTTCAACATTTTCGCCGTTCAGAGAGGCTGCATTCAATATCAGAACGCCGGTGCCTCCTGCATATTCTACAGCCCGGTATTTCCATTCTCCGACGCTCCCATGCCCGTCCGCGTCAGCCAACGCGGCAGCGGAAATAGCCGAGAGCGTATTATCTTCCATATTCTCTGTGCAGCCAACGCGCAGATACAGCATGCCGTTTTCGTTCAGAGCAAACGCCCCCAACTCATCCTTGGAAACGGAGCGCAGCAGCTCAGACCTGTCCCGGTCGCCGCCGGGCTTATCGCCGGGACTGCGCTCAGGTTCACCCTCCGGCGCGTGCTCCGGCGAGAGCAAAAACATTGCGCTGTCAAGAATGGAATCCGCCTTTGAAACTGTCTGGAGCACGTTCAGCACATTGAACGCCAGAAGAATCGCCAGCAAAACACCCGCCGCACTCAATAGAATGCTCCAGAACACCTTGCGTTTCAAGCTGCTTATCATTCCGAGCCTGCCTCCAATTCATAGCCTATGCCGCGCACCGAGCTGATCCTTGCCTCAGATTGCACGAACTTTATTTTCTTGCGCAGAAATGAGACATAGACGTCTACATTATTATATTCCGCATCCGCGTCATAGCCCCAGACACGTTGGGTAATCTGCTCGCGGGAAAGAACCTGATTGGCGTTCCGTATAAGGTATTCCATAAGCTGATATTCTTTCGCACCGAGGCGGACAGAGCGAGCCTTGCCGGAGCATTCGAGCGTGTAGCTCTGCGTGTCCAGAACGAGGTCGCCGAAGCGCAGCCGGTTGTCCGCAACGCTTCCTGTGACGCGGCGGGTGACCATACGGATGCGGGCAAGGAGCTCCGGCATGGCGAAGGGCTTTGTCAGATAATCGTCCGCGCCTAAATCAATGCCTTCTACCTTGTCCTCCAATGTGCTGCGGGCTGTCAGCATGATGACCGGTACATCGAAGCCCTGCTTGCGGATGCGGCGCAAAACCTCAAGACCGTCGTAGACCGGCAGCATGATATCCAGCAGCACCAGATCATATAGCCTCGTGCAGATCATCTGATAGCCCTCATCGCCGTCGGCTGCTCCGTCAGCGAGATAACCCTCGCCTGTAAGAGTACGGATGAGCGCCTCACGCAGACCCTCTTCGTCTTCCACAATCAGTATTTTCAAATGTATCACCCCCTGTTGCCTTTATTATACAGCCAATTATTGAAAAAGTGTTGAAATATTTTTTTATAATCTTCAATAAACCATCAATCATTGCGGCGTAAACTGAGTCCAGAATCCGATAAGGAGGCGAACGCCATGGCAATAACGGTCATGAAACGATATGAAATGAAATACCTGATGAGCCCCGGACAGACAGACTTTCTTCTGCGTAAGCTTGAGGGGCACATGAAAATCGACGAATTCGGTCTTACATCCATCGCATCTCTATATTATGATACGCCCGACTCACAACTGGTTCGCGCCAGCATGGAAAAGCCGGCTTACAAGGAAAAGCTACGCTTGCGTTCCTACGGCCTCGCCACGGATACGTCGCCGGTTTTTCTGGAACTGAAGCGAAAGTACGACGGCATCGTCTACAAACGACGGGTACAGTCAAGCTTAACGCAGGTCGAGAAGTTTTTTGCCGGGGAAAACGCCCTGGGCGGCAGCGGGCAAATACAAAAGGAGCTTGCATACTTTCGGGACTTTTACGGCACGCTCGTTCCTGCCTGCCTCATAATCTATGACCGCACGGCGTATTTTGAGCCCGGCGGCGATCTGCGGCTTACCATAGACTATAATCCCCGATACAGGATGCACGGACTGACGCTGACTGAATCCATGGACGGGCTCCCGCTTCTGGAAAACGGCTGGAGCATTTTGGAAATCAAGGTTCAGGACGCTATGCCGCTCTGGCTCTCGGCGGCTTTGAGCGAGGGGGGAATATTCAAGAGCAGTTTTTCCAAGTACGGCGAGGCTTATTGCCGAGAGCTTATGAAAGAGCAACACAACACCGTTCAAATAGAAAAGCCGAAATACCTCGGCGTTGCATGAAAGGAGAAAGCATCATGTTTGAATCGATTTATTCCTCTTCGGTCACACCGGCCCAGTTTTTTACTATGGCAGCAGCCGCACTCATCTCAGGATTCGTGTTCTCCTGGATAATGAGCTTCCGCGTCCGCTCCACAAAGCGATTTTTCATCGTTAGCGCGCTTATTCCTTTCGTTGTTGGCGCCGTAATCACTTTCGTCAACGGCAATATAGGCGCGGGCGTTGCCATCGGGGGCGCCTTTGGACTCATACGTTTTCGCTCCGCACCGGGCAGCGCAGATGAGATTGCCGCAATTCTGGTTGCCATGGGTTCAGGAATAGCCTTCGGGATGGGCTATATTGCCTACGGGGTCATCATCCTGCTTGCTATGGCGCTGCTGTTTTTGCTGCTGAGCAAAGTACACATCTTCGAGCACAACGGCATGTCGGCTGACCGGCTCCTGCGAATCACCATCCCGGAAACGCTGGAATACAGCGGCGCCTTTGACGATGCCTTTGCCCGCTACCTGGATAAGGCTGAACCCTGCGGCGTGAAGACTACTGCCATGGGCAGCATGTTCCGTCTGTCCTATAAGATTCAGATAAAGAACCCGGCAGAGGAAAAGGCTTTTATTGACGAGCTGCGCACACGAAACGGAAACCTCGAGATTTCTATTCTGCCTTACACGGAACAGGCAAATCAATTATAATCCTGCATATTTGAAGGAAATCGCAATTACTGAGTTGTTTGAAATAAGATGGAGTAATTAATTATTAAAATACTAACTATGGAGGCACTCAAATGAAACATCAAACCGGAAATAAAATACTGGCATCAATAATCGTAATCGCCCTGCTTTTCGCGATGATGGCGCTTCCGGCGTCTGCGGAGGAATATGACGCTGCCGGAGCGACGCGCTTCGTTTTCAGCGATAGCGGCATTACCGTTTCGGAGGGCAGCTACAGCGGATACAAGATCGACGGAACTGCATTAACCCTGAACGGCAGCGGAACCTATGTGATCTCCGGCAGTTGCTCAGATGGCTCGATCAAGGTGAAAAAAGGTACGACTGATGTTGTGCTTGTGTTGAACGGTCTGACGCTGACAAGCTCTGATACCGCGCCGATCACCTGCAATAAAAGCACAGCGGTTACCATAGTTGCCGCCGCAGGCAGCGTCAACACGCTGACTGACAATGCCTATAACAACGACGATGATTACCCCGACAACACAAACGCGGAAAATGCGGTAATAAAATGCAAGGACGGCTCGCAGATCACGGTTTGCGGAAGCGGCACGATAAATGTGATTGCCAACGGGAAAAACGGCGTCAAGGGCGGTATGTCCACCGAAGACGATGGGGAGTCGTGGCTCACCATCAAGGAACTGACTCTGAATATTACCGCCAATGTAAACGACGGTCTTAAAGCCGACCAAGAGCTCAATATTCTCAGCGGAAACGTCACTGTAAGCGCGGCTGACGACGGCATTAAGAGCGATTATGTACTCAATATCGGCGAACAGGGCACTGAGGGACCCGCTATCCTTGTCAGCCAGAGCAATGAAGGCATTGAGGCGGCGACGGTAAATATTTACAGCGGAAGCATCACCGTTCACTCTTCCGACGACGGCATCAACGCCGGCAACAGCGACCTCAGCGGCTATAGCTTCTCATGCAACATCTACGGAGGAACGCTTTGTGTTGACGCGAGCGGCGGCGATGGAATCGATTCCAATGGAACCCTGACGCTGGCTGGCGGCAATGTTCAGGTTTTCTCCTCGAGCCAGAATGATAACAGCCCGCTTGACAGCGACGGAACCTTCACGCTCAGCGGCGGTACAGTGCTGGCCATCGGCTCGGCAGGCATGCCTCAGACTCCGTCTTCCGCCACTCAGCCGTATCTTTCCTTCGGTGCGGTCGGCGGCATGGGCGGCATGCCCGGACAGGGCGGAATGGGTAATATGCGCAATCAGTCTCCCATGCCCGGACAGGGAGAAATGGGCAATATGAGAAAACAGCACACCATGCCCGGACAGGGCGGAATGGAAGGCGCTCCTGAAATGGGCGGGCAGCCCGGCGTAAATGAGCCCGGCTTTGGCGGCCCTGCGGGAATGAACGCTGCGGGAAGCACAGTCTCAATCTCCGCCGGAGATACTGTCAGCATTCTTGACGGCAGCGGTCAAACGCTTTGCTCTGCCGTTTCCACGCGAAGCGCAGCTTATGTCTTTTTCAGTTCCGCTGCTCTGTCAGAGGGAGAGAGCTATACGCTTGCCGTGAACGGCAGCTCCGCAGCCACAACGGAAGCCGGAAGCGAAGGTAGCAAAATGGGCGGATTTCCGGGAAACCAGGAACCCACGGAGACTAAGACGCCTTCTGGCAGTCAGATGCCCTCCGGCGGAGCGACAGCGCCTGGCGGTCAAATGCCTTCCGCGAGCCAGACAAATACCGACGTTTCTGCGGCGAAAACCTTTTCCGATGTACCCGAGAACGCATGGTGCTATAGCTTTGTCACCAAACTGAGCGAAGCGGGCGTGATTGACGGAATGGGCAATGGAAGCTTTGATCCAAACGGCACGCTGACCTGGGCGCAGGCTATGAAGCTGCTGCTTTGTGCTCACGGAGACCTTACCGACGTTACTGGCAGTACATGGGCCTCCACTGCTATGCGCAAGGCGGCGGAACTGGGCCTTTATGAGGTAAGCCCGGACGGCAGCGCAAAAATCTCGCGACTGGATTTTTGTACCGCTGCGGCAAAGCTCTTCGAGGTCAGCGGCACCACGGATGCTTTCTCTGACTGCGATAAACCCGCTGTTCTCGCGCTGCACAGCGCCGGAATCGTAAACGGTTACCCCGATGGCAGCTTCGGCCCAGACCGCACACTTTCCCGCGCGGAGATCTCGAAAATCATTTATCTGCTAATGCAGTATTAATTAATAAGGCAGAGCCCGCTCCATGCGCTGCCCCGCCGCGACCTGTCCCACAGCTACACTCACGCGACCTGCCAGATGCAGGAAGAGGCGGCACCGATTGCTAATGACGTGTGCCCCGCACGACTCACGAAAAATGCTCAGTTTTCCTGCGAAAATCGCATAATTAGAGGCCGAAATATGACAGCGTATTCCTTTTTTGGAACATACAATCGCGAAATTCGTGCTCGTTCTGTTGTATAATCACCCCTCCCACCACCGTTGGCCGTAAATAAGACTAACGGTGGTGGGAGGCCTTTTTTATCTTTACAAACGCTGAGGCGTCGATTATACATTCTGAATATAGCAAGCGTTACAATGCCTGAGCGGGAGGAACGGCCATGCAAATACCGCTTGTTCTGCGTTATACTCTTCATGGCAGTTTAGCTCCTTTTGTTAGTTCGTTGTGTGACAACTTCAACCTAACAAACTCAGCCGCTTTTTTCTATCCTTTTAGTCTCACAGCAATTGTAACGTTACATTTTGCATTTCATTAAATCGTTTTTGCCTATTGAGGAAAAAGGAGAGTTGTGGTATATTTAATCAGATGGACACAAATTCGCTTGCTTTTCGGGCGAAATTATGCGCGGACAGATAAAGACAGCTCAAAGGAGAATTGACATATATGAAATTAGGAATCGTCGGCCTGCCCAACGTGGGCAAGAGCACACTTTTTAATGCTATAACCAACGCGGGGGCGGAATCGGCCAATTACCCCTTCTGCACCATTGAGCCGAACGTCGGCATGGTAAGCGTTCCCGACGAGAGACTTGACTATCTGCGGGATATGTATTCGCCGAAGAAGTACACCCCGGCGGTCATTGAATTCGTTGATATCGCGGGTCTCGTCAAGGGCGCGTCGAAGGGCGAGGGTCTCGGCAACAAGTTCCTTTCAAACATCCGCATGACGGACGCGATAATCCACGTCGTGCGCTGCTTCGACGATGAAAACGTCATCCACGTCGAGGGCAGCACTGACCCCCTGCGCGACATCGAGACCATCGACCTTGAGCTTATCATGGCTGATATGGAAATGCTTGAGCGCAGGATAGACAAGGCGAAGAAAGCAGGGAAGGGCGACAAGAAGTATCTCCACGAGGCGGAAGTCCTCGAAAAGCTCATGGAGCATCTTAACTCCGGCAAGAATGCCCGCAGCTACGAATGCTCCGACGAGGACCGCGAGATAATCGAAGCCTCCGAGCTTCTTACGATTAAGCCCGTGATTTACGCGGCGAACATGGACGAAAAGACCTTCTCCGGCTACGAGACGAACAAATATTATCTCGACGTTGTCAAGCACGCGGAGGCGGAGCATTCTCAGGTGCTTCCGATTTGTGCCAAGCTTGAGCAGGAGATAGCGGAGCTTCCGGAGGACGAAAAGGGCATGTTCCTTGAAGAAATGGGCATGAAGGAATCCGGCCTCAACAGGCTCATTAAATGCTCCTACAGCCTCCTCGGGCTCATATCCTTCCTCACAAGCGGCTCGGACGAGGTTCGCGCATGGACTATCGTTAAGGGCACAAAAGCGCCGCAGGCGGCGGGCAAGATACATACGGATTTTGAACGCGGCTTCATCCGCGCGGAAATTGTCGCGTTTGACGACCTTAAAGCCTGCGGAAGCATGAACGCCGCCAGGGAAAAGGGTCTCGTCCGCAGCGAGGGCAAGGACTACGTCATGCAGGACGGGGACGTTACTCTCTTCCGCTTCAACGTCTGATAAATGCCCACGCGGGAACGTATACAAATCATCGACGCCGTAAGGGGACTTGCGGTAGTTTTGATGGTTTGCCATCATTTTCTGTTCGACCTGTGCCAGTTCCTCGGC
>JAEEUX010000109.1 GCA_016290695.1 Oscillospiraceae bacterium | reverse complement strand
TAGGCTTCTCGCTTTTGGTATGCTGGCCGGCAGCTCCGGTCAGAGTGCGATGACAGGCAGCAGGGACAATGATACTTCCGTCCAGTCATAAGCCGAGCGTGATAAAACCGTCGCAGCTAATGAGGGCGGCTCTGTGAGAACCACAGCTGAGGTTGGAATCCTATGAGGTTGATACGCTGTCAGCCGTTCCGTAAATGCCCATCATTCGGGGAGCCGAGGACAAATGGAATGAATTGCACAAAACGATTAAGGGCGCGCTGGATAATATCAGCGCGCCCTGTAAGAAAACCCGGTTTGTCCGGATTTTCCAAGGCATCTGAAGCGCGGATGTCTTGGAAAGCCCGGAAAACTATAAATTTCAAGGAGGAATGACCAATGACAAGAATTTCCGAAATATCCATCTACAGCGCGGGCAGGGATTGCGTAGCCGAAACGCAGCATCCCGTCATATGTACCGTGAAGCCCGCGTGCAGCCGCGTGGAATGCCGCGACCTTATTACCGGCAACTCAGTACAAATCCAAAACCTTATGGCCTGCTGCCGCATAGGAGAAATCGTAAGCGAATGGCTGAAGAGCGATTATCCCGACTGTACCTTCGACCTGCGATTTGCGTCCGTTACGGATTATCTTGGGTGGAAGAAAGCTGTGATGTTCTGCGATGTCGATGTCGCATGGCATTGCCGCATTACCTTTTCAGATGGGACGATTGTATTGCTGGTCGAAACCGGTGAAGGAAATCTGCCCGATGAGCTTGAAGCCTTCATCCGAATTTGGAACGTGGTGGGAGCGGCGGCTAAAGGAGGTTAATCATGCTTTATACATCTACCGTTCTTGAACGTAAGGCGAACAAGCTGGATCTTACGCCCTGCGTTATTTCGGCAGCGGTCTGCCTGAGCGAAGGAGAATATAACTCTTTCAAAAACAATCTGCTGCAGGATAGAGAGTTCCTTTCGGATTATAAGGACATATGCGGCAGTAACGAGAACTACTGCCATTGCCTGCTTGTGCTCAATGCAAGCGGCGACGACGGTATTCTCTGTGATACGGAAGGATATAACTACGCAAGATACTCAGCGCCGTTTCCCGACGCTAAGGGGTATCTGAATTATCACATGCAGGGTATAGCTGAACGTATGGTCAGCGACGCGCTGGAAAACAGCCCCGACGGAACTTGGCTGTTTGACTATGAGGACTTTGGACAGAAGGAAGGAATTATCCTGCCCCGAAGCACATACCTTCTTGAACTGCTTCAGGACAAGCTGCTTGCGAGGGATGAAGTCAGGTCAGCTTCCATAGGCTGCGAAGGAATCCTGGTGGAGTTTGAACCCGCCTTCTGCCGGAGCATGGAAAACGACGCCACGCAGCAGGAAAGCTCCATAGAAATCATGTGGGATGACCTTAAACCGGCAGCACAGAAGCGCATTATTAATATGCTCGGGGATAACGGAAAC
This sequence comes from Oscillospiraceae bacterium, assembly GCA_016290695.1. GTDB lineage: Bacteria > Bacillota > Clostridia > Oscillospirales > Oscillospiraceae > RGIG6375. The sequence goes on along the minus strand of JAEEUX010000109.1, from coordinate 6,527 downwards.
TATGACGTTTATCCCATAACAACCATCTACGCGGAGCCTAATCAGGACATTCAGATGTGAGAGGTGAACGATATGAAGATTTTGAAGGTGGAGCCCGGAAAGGCTCCCTATGAAAAAGAAATAGAAGATACTCTGGAAAACATCCAGAGCGAGGTCGGCGGCTGCTTTGAACCGGTCTACTTAAGCGACGGCGTTATTCTATGCTGCAACGACGAGGGAAAACTCAACGGCATGGAGCTGAACCGCCGCGTCGGTGACGACATAATCTGCGGCCCGTTCTTTCTCGTTGGCGAGGGCGATGATGGCGAATTCCGCTCTTTGACCGAAGATGAGGTCAAGGCATATACGGAGCGCTTTGCCAAGCCGGAGCAATTTGCAGACTATGAACCGGACGCTCAGCCGCGTATGGAATTCTACAGCCTGTAACACGAGACATAGGAGAAAGGAATGAAAGAAAAGATAAAAGCCTGTTTCAGTCACGCAGCAGATAAATCTGAAGTAGGCCTCTTCTACCGGTTGGAGCCGGAGCAGTATAAGGCACTCGGGCGACTACAATGCCTATCTGACCTGTTACGACCTTCGTGCTCAGACGATGAACCTTCAACCCGAGGCCGAGGACTCGGGTCCGAAGATGAACGGTATGTAATTAACAGAGAGTAAGCAGAAGGCAGACCCGCAAAAGGGTCTGCCTATAATGAAAGAGTTGTACTGCAAGGAAATCCAATTTGCTGAGTTACACCGCGGCGGGTATTTCTATGGATATCGACAAGTGCCCGCCTAAAGCGTTTGCAATTCGCTCTAGTGTGGCGACGGAGGGATTGGCTACGCCACGCTCAATCTTGGAAATGTCTGATTGGTCTATACCCGTAAGTGCGGCAAGCTGCTTTTGGGAAATGCCTGCAGCGGCTCGTGCGGCGGCGACTGCATGCGACGATGTCTGATTAATGCTTATCTTCTCTTTGCGGACCGTTTCTCCGTCTTCGTAGATGGTCTCGGCCTCAATGTCGAGTTCATCGTTCCACATGATGCCGTATGAGCCCATCAACTTCGCGGAGAGGAACAATTCTCTGTCCTCTAAAGCTTTGAGCTGAGGATATTTAGGGAAAAGTGCGCTCATATCATAGCGCTTTACTGAACCGTCCTGAAAGCTGAGTTCAAGAGCGGTTCCGTCCAAAAGCTTAAGGTCTATAGCTTTGTGAAACACTAAGGACACCTCCTGATTAACAATCGCTTTGTTTAGGGCAACGCCTCACAATTCCCGGCACATATCTTACTTGCAGTATTGCCTTAGGCCAAGGGGGGCAGCTTTTTATATTTTTCAGTTTCCCACATTTCAAGAAGTTCATTCTGATATTTTAAAATGAATTCACTGACCAAAGCTTTTGCTTTGGGCGGAAACTCGCCTTCCATGAGTTCGCCCGTGGAAATGAGAAACGGAGCATCAAAATCCTGCGTAATTGCATGTACGTGAGGTGGATTGTGTTCTTTATTACGGAAATACATTACAATTACAATTCCGTAAAAATAGCTGATTGTAGGCATGATTATTATCCTTCCATACTTATTCTACCTATATTATAGGGGATATAAACCCTATTGTCAATAGAACAACGGCTTCGTTGAGTGAGAATTTTGCCAACACTATAAACTGCGGTTTTCTAATGTACGGAATCGTGTAAAACCATAAAAACAGAAAACAGGAGGCGATAACAATGCCAAATTGGGTAAGAAATCAGATACGGCTTTCCGGCAGCGAAGAGCAGATACGCGCGCTGCTGGAAGCCGTGAAATCAGACGAGTATGGGCTCGGCACGGTTGATTTCAACAAAATCATTCCCATGCCGCCCGAGCTGAATATCGAGTCCGGGAGCCGGGAACAGCGAGGTCTGGCGGCATATAAGGACTTCGTTGAAATTTATACGCTGTCCGGGACGATAAACACGGACAGAGTTCTTAATGTGCCGAGGGAGGCTGAGGCAGCGTTCCTTATGAAGAGAACTGACGTTAAGCCCGAAGAATTTGCGCTCGGCAAACAGGCTTATCAGAACATTCAGAAGTACGGAGCGCCGGACTGGTACGACTGGTGCAATAAGAACTGGGGCACCAAATGGAATGCCTGTGGGTATTGCCCCGGCACCGACTACAGCCAAAGCGATTGCCTTGAATTTGACACCGCATGGTCAGCGCCGGTCAGCGTTATACGTGAGATGTCGGAAATGTTCCCGGAGGTCGAACTCGAACACCTATACGCAGACGAGGACATGGGCCACAACTGCGGGCGCATTACATACAAAGGCGGCTCGATCACTGAACAGACGGAACCGTATGGCGACGAGGCGCTTGAGCTTGCCAATTCGCTCTGGGGCTTCTCCGATGACGGTATAACTATGGGTTAGAATCATACAGAAAAAGCGCATTTTTTCGGCATTTGAGCGGAGTAATGAAGGTGTTGCAGACACTACCAACCCATTTCGCTAAGCAGATAATCCTTTAATCTGAACAATACATATAAAGGTACAGACCACACATGAGTATTCGAATCCATATTTTCCCCAACGTTTTTCAGAGAGGTTTTAATGGCAAGCTTGGGTTGGAATCTGCTGCAAAACAAATGCAGGCTTTTTGCTTTCGTATTATCGGATGATTTCACTTCTATAGGCATAAGAACGCCTTCATGATCCGTGATAAAATCTATTTCTGCATTGGCTTTTGTGCGCCAGAAATAGCTTTCTATGCCCATGCACTTAAGCTGAGTATAGACATAGTTTTCCGTAAGAGCGCCTTTGAAGTGTATAAAAGCCGAGTCACCTTCAAGTATGGTCCTGTAGTTAACATTGGATTTCCTTCTCAGCAAGCCTACATCAGACATATATACTTTGAAATATGAATTATCTGCCATGCCGGACAGAGGAATCTCAGGAGTCTGAACAAGACAAAGTTTTCCGGCGATTCCGGCGTTTACAAGCCATTCGAGCGCATCTTCCAGTTCTTTGGCTCTTGCGCCCTGCTTTACATGCGAAAAAATAAACTTGTTGTTCTCTCTGGCTATCTGAGAGGGGATGGAGTCCCATATCAGTCTTATCTTTGTGGCGGTTTCGGGAGTCGTGTGCTTACCGAAATCATCTGCATAGTCTTTAAGAATCCTGTCCTGTACGGCCTCAACCTCTTTGTAGTCATGCGTATCAACCCATGTCTGGACAGCCTCGGGCATTCCTCCGACTATATAATAGTTTTTCAGATATTTCTCAAGAGGGACTGTATAAAGGGTGGCTATCTCCTTTTCCGGCGCGAGTTTCCGGAGTCCGTCAATATACTTGCTTCCGCCATCGGCCGTTACAAACTCCTCGAAGCTCATGGGATGCATCTCAATCCTGTCTATTTTCCCGACAGGGAAGGAGATTCCTTCTTTGCGAAGAGCAACGCCCAAAAGAGAACCGGCTGCAATCAAATGCAGCTTGGGCTTATTTTCACAAAAATACTTCAGCGCCTGAATAGCTCTCGGACAATCCTGTATCTCATCAAAAACAACAAGGGTTTTGCCCTGTATAATCTTTTTGCCGAGGATAACGCTTCCGAGTTCGTCAATAATTCTGTCTGTGTCAAGATCATAGTCAAAAACGGACTGTAAGCCCGAATTGCCGTCGAAATTGAAATAAGCCATATCCTCAAATTCGCTTCTGCCGAATTCTTTAATGAGATATGTCTTCCCGCATTGACGAACGCCGGTAACGAGCAGAGGCTTTCTCCTTTTCTTGTTCTTCCATGCTATAAACTTTTCCATAACGATTCTGTCCATGATAACACCTCCGGCTGTAAGGTAAAACCGTATGACCTCAAAAGCATAATAGCATTTTTCGATGGAATGTTCAAGATGTAGTTGCATTATTCAACCGAATAATGCGCAGACGCCTGCTGTATTTATGACATTAAAAAGGAGAGATTCATGAAAATCAAAATATATCAGATCAACCTGGACCGCGACAAAATGCTTGTCGCCTTTGAAGGAGCCGAAGCATTGGAAGCGCTGTTCGGTTCCTTCAACATCGACAGCAGCATCTACGACATGGTTTATTCCGATGAGGTCGAATGTGATGACCTTGAAGCAGTATTTCAGAAATTCAACTTTGATTACCCGGAGAATTACACAGGCCGCTCTATGTCTGTGTCGGATGTAATTGAAGTAGTCGATGCAGGGAAACCGGCAGATTCGATTGAACCGGTTGAGCCGGGCTGTTATTACTGCGACAGCGTTGGCTTCAGGAAAATTACATTCGATGCAGAGCAAGCGCAGAATGCGTTTGAAAGCATCGAGATGGAGGAATTACAATGAGCAATTTTATGAGTGCGGAAAGAATACAGCATTTTAAGGATAAATACCCCGCTGGTACGCGCGTAGAGCTCGACAGCATGGGCGATGATCCGCGTCCGATTGAGCGCGGCACAAAGGGAACGGTCATTGCGGTCGACGACATCGGAACCGTACATTGCCGCTTTGATAACGGCCGCCAGCTCGGGCTCGTACCCGGCGAGGACTTCTTTCACAAAATCATACAGGAAGAGGTTCAGGACAGCGGGCCAACGTTAAGTATGTAGGAGGAGAATTATGCATAACCGGGATAAATACAATAAATCCGGCTGTCTTGACCTGACTGCGTATTACGCCATCCGAAACGTTGAGCGTGAAGAACAGCTGCTTAAGCGGCGAACGCGCAGGAGGCGAACTCAGCGTCAGCCCATTCAGATACCACAGGTGGCGTCAATCAGGTAAAAACTCAAGAGCAGAAACCACGAGCCGGGAATTATCGTGTTCCCGACTCGTTCTTGTGTTCTTGAGCTGCATTATTTTTGAAAGGGACAATGATTGATAAGAATTGGCTTAGATGAAGAATAAAGCGAACACTTGACAAGGAGGCTGCAAATGATTTCTGAATCAAAAACGAAAAGCGCAAACTATTTACGGATCGTATCTATCTTGAAAGCTCTGCTGGCTGACGGAACTATCAGCCAGTCTGAGTATATCCGAGCAAAGCAATATTATCAGAAGCTTACCGGAGCAGATATTGTGATTGTGGATTAGAGACAGTGCATTACAAAGTTCTTTATAAAAATCACTTGTTTGTCTGGACTTATGAAGACCTTTGGGTATAATGCTTGTTAATACAGGCTGAGAAAAAACACTGAAGGGAGGCGACAAGGTATGCCGGAAGTCAAGCTGATATCCCCGATAACCAGACGCGAGATAAAGAAAACGCGAGTTGCGGCATACTGTCGCGTCTCCTCTACCTCGGCAGACCAGCTCAACTCATATGCTCGTCAGATACAGGTCTATACGAAGATGATAAACCTACACCCGGAATGGGAGATGGTGGAGGTTTTCGCAGACGAAGGCATCAGCGGCATGAAAACGGATAATCGCGCGGAGTTCCAGCGCATGATTAAAATGTGCGAGCATCATGAGATTGACCTTATTCTGACAAAGTCCGTCTCCCGCTTTGCGCGAAATGTCAAAGAGGCGCTGCAATACGCAAGGAAGCTGAAGCTGCTCGGCGTTGCCATACAGTTCGAGAAGGAGGGTATCAATACGCTCTCCATGGGCGACGAGATGCTTCTTAATACCTTCTCTGCTATCGCACAGGAGGAATCTCAGTCGATTTCCCAAAACCAAAGACTTGCAGCCAACAAGCGCATGCAGTCAGGAGAGTACGTTTCCAGTAATGCCGCATATGGATACCGACTCATTGACAAAGAACTGAAAGCCTACGAACCGGAAGCTGAAGTCGTGCGCTGGATTTTCATGTCCTATATTAATGGATGGTCAACTTTTGAAATAGCGCGAGATCTGACAGAACGCGGAGTTCCCACAAGGAATGGTAAACAAAAATGGAGCGCCAACCGCGTTTCTTACATTCTTATGAATGAACGGTATGTTGGAGACATGCTGCTTCAGAAAAACTATGGAGAAACGACGATCCCGTTCAAGCAACACAAAAACCGTGGTCAGGCTGATATGTACTACATCAAGAATACACACGACGGCATAATTGATCCTGACGTATATGAGGCGGTTCAAGAATTACTTAGTAAAAGAAGACAGCGCTTTGCAAAGAACAAAAAACAAAACATATATCCGCTTACAAGCCGCATTCGGTGTTCCGAATGCGGCTCTTTCTATCATCGGACGATCCGCAACGGTACAGCAAAGTGGGCTTGTGAAAAACACAAGCAGAATGCAAGCTCCTGCAGATCAAATTACTATTACGAAGATAGCGTCTATGACGCGTTTCTCTCCGTGGTAAACAGACTGAGATTTGCGGAGCCGGATATCCTCGGCAATGTCGTATTGAGACTGGAAGCCGCCTCCCTCGAATACAAGCGAAACAATGGTGAGGCGGCGCAGATCAGCCAAAGTATTGCGGAACTTAACGCAAAACTCCTGATGCTGGAACGGCTTCGGGGAAAGGGCTATATTGCCCCGGAAATGTATGAAGCGCAGGTGCGGGAAATAAACAGCTTGCTGAGGAAACAGA
>JAEEUX010000108.1 GCA_016290695.1 Oscillospiraceae bacterium | reverse complement strand
AAATCCCGCGGTTGTGGCATTCCTGCAAAAGCTTCTGGTAAATCTCGTTTACCGCGAATTCCTCGTCCGGGCCCTCATAGCGGACGGCGCGGCTGCCGTCGGCCTTGTTTTTGTATACTACGACCTTATCTCCGTCGCGGTAAATGCCAAAGGCGCGGGGCTCTTTAAAGTCCTCGCCTATAAAAAAGCGCATGCGAAGGAGCGGCATTCCCCGCTCCGCGCAGTATTCCTGCAGCTCCGCAATGGTTTTGGGATTGGTTATTTTCTTCGGGCTGTCCGCCACGTAAAGCTCGTTAGGCGCGCCGCAGCCGGGGCAGTTCTGCTCATCGGAACGGACGGTCGAGCCGCAATACGGGCATTTGCTTGTTGACGCCATAGTGCGCCCCCTTGTCTATGTATTATGTGTATACGATAATTGATTAACTGTTATTTTATCATGCTTTACCTGCACAGTCAAGGCAAAGGCAGTTTGTGAACAAACTGTAAAATTCCGAGTAAGTATATTTTTTATATTGACTCTTAAAAATATATGTATTATGATAGACCCGTCTAAAAGGAAGGGAGAATGGGCAAAAATGGACGAAAGGAAAATGACGCCTCAATGCCGGGATATCTGCCCCTGCGCTTCGCAATGCCCCATCGGGCGGGTCATATCCGTAATCGGCGGAAGGTGGAAAATGCGTATCCTCTGCACTCTTATCGTAGACGGGACACAAAGATACAACGACCTCGTCAGAAAAACCAAAGGCATCACGAGCGCCATGCTGTCCTCCTCGCTGAAGGAGCTTGAGGCGGACGGTATAATAACGCGCAGGCAATACGAGGAGATCCCGCCGAGAGTTGAGTATTCCCTTACGCCGCACGGGCGCGAGCTTTGGCCCATCCTTCACCGGCTGGTTCACTGGGTAAACGGCGAAGAATTCGACGGCGAGCACGAGCTTGACGAGCTTAGAAACGGCACAGGGAAATAATAACCGAAAAGGATGTAACAAACCATGCAAGAGCAATTCGATCTCCAGAAGCACATTGAGCAGGGCGTGGAAAAAATCGTCGCGGACACGCTCAGGGCAACTCTGAAAAACCCTCGCGAGAGCGCGTTTATGATGAAGTTTGCCGCCGCGAGCCGCAAGGCCTCGAAGCTCCGCCTCAAAAACGAACGGGAGGGGCTGCACGTTCCGGGCTTCCTCATCGCAAGCATAACCAGCAGCTGCAACCTTCACTGCGCCGGATGCTACTCCCGCTGCAATAACGCAACGGTGGATGCCGAGCCGGTAAAGCAGCTTACGAGCCGTGAATGGCTCAGTATATTTGAAGAAGCGGAAGCGCTCGGCATAAGCTTTATTCTCCTCGCCGGAGGCGAGCCGATGCTCCGCCGCGATATAATCGAAGCCGCCGGGAAAATGCAGAACATAATCTTTCCCATTTTCACCAACGGCACATTTTTAAACGAACGATATTTTCAGCTCCTCGATTCCTGCCGCAATCTTATACCCGTGCTGAGCATCGAGGGCGGCAGAGAGGCCACTAACGCTCGGCGCGGCGAGGGCGTTTATGAGCAGGTGGCCGAGAATATGGAGCTATTTCGGAAAAACGGGCTCATTTTCGGCGCGTCCATCACGGTTACGACGGAGAATTACCGGGAGGTCATGTCGCACGCGTTCCTCGACGCTCTCACGGAAAAAGGCTGCAAGCTCGTCATTTACGTCGAGTTCGTCCCCGTGACAGAGGAGGCGAGCTGCCTCGCCCCCGGAGATGTGGAGCGGGCGTATATGGCGGAGACTATGGACACTCTGCGCCGGCAGTATGATGAACTCGTGCTGCTCTCTTTCCCGGGCGACGAGCTTGCCATGGGCGGCTGCATGGCCGCCGGGCGCGAATTTTTCCACATAAATTCCCACGGCGGCGCGGAGCCCTGCCCGTTTTCGCCTTATTCGGATATAAACGTAAAGGATACGTCGCTTAAAGCGGCGATTGCCTCGCCGCTGTTCCAAAAGCTGCAAGCGCAGGGCGTTTTAAGCGGTGAACATGTCGGCGGCTGCGTCTTATACGAAAAACGCCGCCAGGTGGAGGCTCTCGTCTCCGCGATAAATTAAGGGGGTCATGCTATCATGAACGATATTCAAAAATCGGAGCTTATCCGCCGCAGGAGAAGCGTCAGAACCTTTGACGAAACGCCGCTGCGCGAGGATGACTCCAGAAAAATCATGGATTTTGCCAATATGCTTCAAAATCCTTATGACGTAAAAATCGAATGGAAGCTGCTCAGCGCCGAAAAGAACGGCCTTTCCTCGCCCGTAATTGCCGGAACCGACGCCTTTATCGCCGGGAAAATGCTCCGCGTCGAGCACGCGGAGGAGGCCTTCGGGTACAGCTTTGAAAAGGTCGTGCTCTTCGCCGAGAGTCTCGGCGTGGGGACAACCTGGATCGCCGGGACGATGAACCGCGCCGCCTTTGAAAAGGCGGTGGGCTTGGCCGAGGACGAGGTAATGCCCTGCGTCAGCCCGCTCGGCTACGCGGCGAAAAAAATGTCGCTGAAGGAAATTATGATGCGCAAGGGCATCGGCGCGGACAAGCGCATGGATTTCGGCGAGCTGTTTTTCGACGGCTCCTTTGATAAACCTCTTTCGCCCGAAGCTGCGGGGAAGCTGCGTCTCCCGCTCGAAATGGTTCGTCTCGCGCCCTCGGCGGTGAATAAGCAGCCGTGGCGCGTCATAGTTGAGGGCGGCAAGGCGCATTTTTATGAAAAGCGCAGCAAGGGTTATCTCAGCCCCGACGGCTGGGACCTGCAAAAAATCGACCTTGGCATCGCGCTCTGCCATTTTGAGCTCGGCGCAGAGGAAGCGGGTTTAAAGCCCTCCTTCTCCATAGAAGACCCCGGCATAGACTCCGGCGAGCTCGTTTATATCGCCTCGTACAGCGTTTCGGAGTAATTGCATTTAATTGAAGCGCCCATCATATACCGCTGTGTCCGCGATGTAGCGGCTCTGTATCGCCGGAACATAATAGACCCCGTAGGTTTTGAGGCCGAGCGCGCTCCCGGCGCTCTCCGCCTCCGGCAGCTCGACATAGAAGCGGTAATACGGCATTATCGTCTTTTCCGAGCGTCCGCCGCGGTAAATAAGCTCCGCCTTCGCGATATATTCTTCCCCGGGCATCGGGTACGGCACGCTCGTCAGGTATTCCCCGGCAAGGAGCTTTTCCCGCGCCTCAGCCGCTGAAATGATCGGGTAATCTCCGAGTTTTTTCGCCTTTGTCAGGGCGTCGCTCAGCCGGATGAGCATTAGATGGCCCTCGTCGTCCGGGCAAAACTGCGCCGCGCGCAGAGAATAGTTTATTATAGCGTCGGCGCCGCCCTGCGCCGAATCGTAGACGTAATACTCGCGGATAAATTCGCCGTAAATGTTATACTCCCCGCGCAGGGCCGTCTGCGGCTCAGCAAAGCCCAGAAACGCGGCGTATTTTTCCGTAAGGTATGCAATTACCGCCTCGGCCTCCTCGCGCGTGGTCTCCGAATGGGTGAAATGATACTCCGGGGGCAGGGCATAGTTTTCCGGAAGCTCATAAGTCACCGTGCCGTCCGCCTCGACGCTTATCGTCCCGGCCTCGGTTTCGGCGCGGAGGGCGTAAATCTCCGCGCCCGGAGTTACTGTGCCGTTCTCGTCCTTGGTCTCGTTCGTGCGGCGCTTTATTTGAGTAATTTCCAGGCCGAGCGAGGCTGCGGCATTTTGCAGTTTTTGCGTCATTTCTTCTTCGTTCATGCCGCGCGGAAATCCCGCGTCGGAAGCGTCATAGCGGCCGTTTTCGTAGACGGGCAAAGTCTCAAATTCCATGTTTTCCTTCCACGGATTAGCTGTTTCAAGCTCGTCCGCGCTATGATACATAAGCCCCTCAAAGCCCATTGAGCCGCCCGGTGCAGAGATCATAACAAGCGGCAAATCGGGGGCGTTGCCTCTCTGCACGCCGATATTCAGCGCCGCGAACGCGCCGCCCGCGAGCAAAACGAGGCAGGCCGCGAGCGCTCCCCATTTTATAGGCGAGCGCTTTTGCCTCTTTTTCGGCGCGGCCTCGGCAACAAATTCGTCGCGGACGCCGCCGAGCGCATCCAAAATATATTCGCTCTTCATACTTCGACCCCCTCCTTTTCCAGTGTTTCTCTAAGCTTGCCGCGCGAGCGCATGAGCAGCATTTTAACCTTGCTTTCGCTTGCGTTCAGCCCGGCGGCGATTTCCTTCACCGGCATCATATACCAGTATCTTTGCAGGAATACCGTCCTTGCCTCACGCGGAAGCGACGCAAGAAATCTGTCAAGTATTTCCGTCAGCATCATGGTCTCAACCGTTCGTGCCGGGTCGTTTCCCGAAGGAATGCATTCACTAAGTTCCTCAAGCGCCGCCTCGATTGCTCCGCCGCCGCGCTTTGCCGCGCCGCGTTTACGCCATTTGTCTATGGAAATCCTGCGGGTTATTTTTCCGAGATATGCCGAAAGGAGGCTCGGACGCTGCGGCGGAATGCTGTTCCATGCGGCAAGATATGCGTCGTTCACGCTTTCCTCCGCGTCTTCGGCGTCGGAAAGGATATTATAGGCTATTGTGCGGCAGTATCGCCCGTATTTCTCCGCAGTTTCGGATATTGCCTTTTCCGAGCGCGCCCAGTACAGCGCGACTATCGCGGCGTCGTCCGTCATAGCGTCGCCTCCCCTCTGTCTATATAGTCGTAAAGCAGCCCGCGCAGGTCACAGCGGCAGCGCAAAATAGGCGCAGGTTTTCCCGCGCCTATTTCATTTATTAATTTCTTAATAATCTGCCTTGGCGATGTTTTTCCATGTCACATAAATATGCCCGACGGCAAACAGGAACGCAAAGCCCACCAGCAGCCAATGGCGTAGAAGCAGGCCGCTCAGCAGGAATATTAATGCCGGCAGGACGGCAAGAGCCAGGGCCCGCGCCGCGGTTCTTTTCTTAAAATAACAGGCAAAAACGGCCCAGTACGCCGCCAGCAGGCACCCGTTCCCGATAAGGTAAAGAAGCATTTCAAGCTCTGAAGAAAAACCGAACTTCCAAACCAGCAAGGGCAGCCACATCAAGGTAATGCAGCCATATCTGCCGAGCTGCTCTGTCGCGTTCATGAAACGGTTCGCGCACAGATTCTTTTCATCTCTATTTTTGAACGCATATACTATATTCGGCAGCAGCATCAAAGCTACAATAACTGCGCCGAAAATGTTAATCCAGCCAAATTCCACGTCGCAACCTCAGCACACCGCGGCTTATCTTTTCCCGCCGAAGAGCGTATTCATCAGGCCGCGTTTGAGGATTTGACCTCCGGCGTTAATTAACTGGCGCTCTATCTGCGTCTTGCGGCGCTCCACCTGTTTATCATAGGCCGCCTGCTTGCGTTCCTGCTCCTTCTGGCGCTTTTTCTCCTCGGCGGCGGCCTCCTTCTGCTTCTGCGCCTCAAAGGCCGCGCGCTCCTTTTCAAGAGCGGCGCGTTCAGCCTCCAGCGCGGCGCGCGCTTCGTCCTCCTCGCGCTGTTTTTCAAGCAGCTCGTAGGCCGATTCGCTGTCGGTGGCGGCGTCGTATTTCGCCATACCGTCGCCCGCCATGCGCTGCCTGCGCGTTTCGGCGGAGCAGGGCGCCATAAGGCTCTGCGGGCAGATTATTTTCACGCGCTCCGTAACGCCGGGAACGCCGTTTTCGTCCAAAAGCGAAACGAGCGCTTCGCCCACGCCGAGCTCGGTAATGACCTCCTCGGCCTTGAACTCCGGGTTCGGGCGCATGGAGCTCGCGGCGGCGCGAACAGCCTTCTGCTCGGCGGGCGTATACGCACGCAGAGCGTGCTGAACGCGGCCCGAAAGCTGCGCGAGAACGCTGTCGGGTATGTCGGACGGGCTCTGCGTGACGAACCATACCCCCACGCCCTTCGAGCGGATGAGCTTCACCATCTGTTCGATCTTCTGCACGAGCAGCTTCGGCGCGTCTGAAAACAGCATGTGCGCCTCGTCGAAGAAAAATACAAGCTTCGGGCGCTCAAGGTCGCCCGCCTCGGGCAAACGCTCAAACAGCTCACTCATGAGCCAAAGCAGGAAGGTCGCGTAAAGCTTCGGATTTCGCGCGAGCTTCACGCAGTCAAGCAGGTTGATTACGCCGCGCCCCTCCGCGTCAGTGCGGATAAGGTCCATTATGTCGAGCCCCGGCTCGCCGAAAAACAGCTCCCCGCCCTGCGCTTCAAGCGGAATGAGCGCGCGGGTGATGCCCCCGAGCGACTGCGCCGAGACGTTGCCGTAATCGGTGAGAAGCTCAGCGCGGTGCTCGTTTATGTAGCGCAGCATGGCCTTGAGGTCCTTCATGTCGGTGAGGATAAGGCCATGGTCGTCCGCGACGCGGAAAATGATGTTCAAAACGCCCTCCTGCGCCTCGGTAAGCCCCAAAATGCGGGAAAGCAGCTCCGGCCCCATGTCGGACACGGAGGCGCGTATCGGGTGACCCGCCTCCTGATAAACGTCCCAGAATGTGACGGGATAGGGGCGATATTTAAAGGTATCGCGCAGGCCGAATTTATCTATGCGCTTCTCCATGCCCTCGCTCGAAACGCCCGCCTCGGCAAGCCCCGAAACGTCGCCCTTGATGTCGCAAAGGAACACGGGCACACCCGCGTCGGAAAAGGACTCCGCCAAAACCTTCATGGTTATGGTCTTGCCCGTGCCGCTGGCTCCGGCGACGAGGCCGTGGCGGTTTGCCATGCCGGGCGCCATATTTATACGTTTTTCCCCCGCAAGTCCGAGGTAAATGCCGTTTTCCGTATACATATCAGTTTCTCCCTTCCCTTTAAGGCGTTTTAACACTAAACATTATAATATTTTATAATGCTCTATGCAAGGAAAACTATGGCAAAACGCCGTATAATCCAAAGCGGCGCCGGATTTCGCCCTGATTTACACAGAATTCATATTTATAATGTAGAATACAGAAAAAACGTAAAGGAGTCATTGAGATGAACACATTGGTTACGTATTTCAGCGCCGAGGGCAACACCGCGAGGCTCGCCAAACAGCTCGCCGAGGATATCGGCGCGGACATTTTCGAGATTTCCCCCGTCGAGCCCTATTCCAAGGCTGACATAAAGTGGACGAACCCGCTTGCGCGCTGCAACCGCGAGAAGATAGGCAAAAAGGATGTTCCCGTGGCGGGAAAAGTCGAGGATTTCGGGCGCTATGAGCGCGTTTTCATCGGCTTTCCGATTTGGTACGGCTGCGCGCCTAACGTCGTGAACACCTTCTGCAAGGGCTATGACTGGGGCGGCAAAAAGGTGGTTATTTTCGCAACCTCTGGCGGCAGCGGTATCGGCAAGACCGCCGAAAAGCTCGCGCCCTACATCGAGGGCGCGGAAATCGCGGCTTCCGTCCTCGCGCACAATATCTGGGAGATAAAATCCGTCGTCGAAAAGCTGTGATAAGTCCGCGACTTTCTGACGACAAAACGACGTCATGCTTTTTCGGCATGACGTCGTTTTTTAGAGCAAGCAATATTCGCTTCATCAAGGCGCCGAGCAGCGCCAAGCTGCTAAGCAGAGCCAAAACATCAGTCAGCGTCCGTGTAGGGCTTGTTCGGCTCGATAAAAATGCCGCGCTCTGCGCTCCAGCCGACGTTGAAATCAAGCGCTCGGCCAAGATCACGGAGCTGGTAGTAGGTGTGTGCGCCGCCATTGTCATCCGCGAGCTGGAAGGCCGCAAAGGATTTTGCTTCATCGCCAACATAGGTTGGTCGGGCATAGTCAGTGTAAGGACGGTCTCCGAAGAACGGGACATTGCCCTCGCTGCCATTGGGATGCTCATAGGCCGCGCTGGGCGCAATGGTAATGCCGGTCTCGGCGGACCAGAGTATATCAAACTGTGCAGCGGTGCCGTTCAGCAGCGATGCCAGGTCACGAAGCCGGACGTAGTTGGTGGGGTTGCCGTTTGTATCCTTGAGGGCATAGGCTGGGAGCTTCACCTTTGCGCTGCCATTCAGTTCGACCATCTGCATGCTCT
>JAEEUX010000107.1 GCA_016290695.1 Oscillospiraceae bacterium | reverse complement strand
CAGCGAAACCGTTTCGTTTCGGCTTATGGCTTTTTGCAGGGCTTCTTGCGTCAATTTGCGTTCTGTAAGGAGCTCCGCATTCGTTTTCTGCGCAAGAATTGTGGCAAATCTGTCCTCGTCATGCCTGAGATACGACGCCATCCGCACCAGTTCGAGCCTCACGACCTTCTCCACCGCGTCCGCGCGGATGTAATGGCGGGTCGGGCAACTTCCACGGTAGTCTTTAACGTAGTTTGAGCAGGCAAAGTAATGTATTTCTTTGTTAATCGTGTTCGTATGATACCACAGCTTTTTGCCGCAGTCGGCGCAGCGAAGCAGGTCGCAGAACATATTCTTTTCACCGTTCTGCGGCTTCGGAGCGCGGTGCTTTGTGCTGTGCTGCATTTTTTGGACAAGATCAAAGATTTCGCGCTCAATGATGGCGTCATGAACGTCCTTGAATACAGCCCATTTGTCCGGTGGATTCGGCTGACGCCGTTTCTTTTTGAATGACTGCGAATAGGTCTTGAAATTAATTACATCACCGCAGTATTCTTGTCGTGACAGCATTTTCTGGATAGTTGAGTTCTTCCACTTATAGGGATTATCATGGGTCTTCCTGCCGCCTCTTCCAAAGCCCTTGCTTTTCCAGTAAGCGGTACAGTTGAGGATGCGCTTATCTTCCAGAATGCGCGCGATTGTATCTGCGCCTTTGCCCTCCATGTACATCCGAAAAATCTCCCGCACCACCTTCGCGGCTTCTGGGTCTATAACCCACTGCTTAGGGTTCTCCGGTGACTTCATGTAACCGTAAGGCGGCAAAGATACCGGCTCTCCAGCACTGCCTCGAATACGGTAAGCCGACCTCACCTTGCGGCTGATGTCGCGGGCATACATCTCGTTCATGACGTTGCGGAACGGCGCAAGCTCATTTTCGCCCTCGGCGCTGTCCACCATGTCGTTTACCGCGATAAAGCGGATACCGTGCTCGGGGAAATAACTGTCGGTGTAGTAGCCGACCTGCAGGTAATCGCGTCCGAGGCGGCTCATGTCCTTCACGATGACCGTGGAAACGTAGCCGAGCTCGATATCCTCCAAAAGCTTTTGGAAGCTCGGGCGGCGGAAGTTAGTGCCCGTGTAGCCGTCGTCAACGTAATAGCGCGTGTTGCCGAGACCATTTTCTTTTGCGTACTTTGCAAGCATCCTTTTTTGATTCGCCACGGAATTGCTATCGCCCTCCTGCCCGTCGTCGCGGCTGAGACGGCAATATAGCGCTGTGATTCCTATTTGAGTATTATTCGGCTGCATTATAATTCCTCCTCTCCGGCAGCCGAACAAGCATATTCCGGGCTAAGATTATCTGCGTTCGGTGGTTTTGTCAAGTCTGCGAAATCTCCGCCGAGGTAGTGCCGCAGCCTCTGCGTAAGATTGTCGGGCTTGTGCGTTTTGGGGCTGCCGTGGGCGAAGCTGGAGGAAACAATGTAGCGAATGCCGCCAATGATATAGCAGCGTTCGCCCCGGGTCAAGCTGATTATTCTTTTCATTCTGTTATTTCAAATCTCCTTTCCGGGGTATCAGGGAACTCCCTGAAAGCGGCCTCGGGACGGTTTGTACGTAACGAGATGTTGCTTGCGGTGATTGCGTCAAAGCCTGCGGCTTTGCTCATCTTTCGTATTCCTGCTCGCGGAGGCGCTGCATTTCCTGGTGCTGGTGGTAAAATTCAAGCGCTCTGGAGATATAATCCTCAGCGTCTTTTTGCGGAACCTCCTTCGGTATCCATTTGCGGATAGTGTCCATCGGCATTCTGAAAAATTCCTTCTGATTCGACTTTTCTTCGGTCATTATGGACTCGATGACTTCCGGCGTAAGCCGCCCCTCCTGTGAGAACTTTCTCATTTTGATTGCCTGCGCGTGGGATGGTGTCGCGTCGGTGAGTTCCATCGCCTGTAAAAGATTTTCCTGCTCGTCCGATTTGAGATAGGAGAGTTCGACGGCGGGGCGCATTGCGATTTGCCCTTCATCGACTTTGGACAGGAGCTCGTGGTTGAGCTCGTTCAGGCGAACATAGCGCTGTATTTGTCTTGCGCTATCCGGCACTTCTGCTGCCACCGCATCTCTCGAATTGACCGGAGTAGACTTCTGGCCCACTGGGCCAGAAGTTAAATCCGTTCTCTGACCCTGCCTGTTCATCGCCTCAAGGCGCATCTTATATGCGAGGGCTTTTTCGCTCGGCAAAATGACGCTGCGCTGGAGATTGGATTCGACCATGAGGATGATTGCCTCGTCTCGCGTGAGTTCCTTAACCTCCGCCGGGACAGTCTCAAGCCCTGCTATCTCGCAAGCTTTGCGGCGGCGATGGCCGGACACGATTTCGTATCTTCCATCGTCCTTCTTGCGGAGCGTGATGGGCGTTATGACGCCGAGGCTTTTCACGCTTTCGACGAGCTGCTCCATGTCCTCGTCCATGCGAACCTGAAACGGATGCTCCGGGAAATCGTCAATTTGAGTTAGTGCTATGTGTTTAATTTCGGTTTTCATTTTGATTCCTTCTTTCTTTTGTTTTGCGCGATGATTAGCGGTTAAAAATGATTTTGACGTTGCGATTTACGAAGTGTTTGCCATGCGTTTACCTCCTTGCTTTTTTTCTCCCCTCAACTACCTACCGCAACAATCGAAGCAAAAAAGTAAACACCAACCCGGAAAATTGGCATAAAAATACCCGCAGGAGCGCCAAAGACGACCATACGGGCATAAAAAATGGACGCACCGCCGAAAGGCAGCGCATCCATAGTTCTTGTTATTCACTTTTCGCTTCAAAAGGGCATAGTAACCCCTTGCTCATGTTAACGACGACATCCGAAAACTTAATCGGGAAACGACGGGGCCGGAACACCCAGCATGCGGTTATCAAGGTGAAAGGAGTTTTCCACGCTCTACATAGAACATATGTTCGCATGATAGCATACAAGCCACAATATGTCAATACCCATTTTTAGATTTTTTGATTCGCGTTTTTGACGGGGTTTTACCGAACATTTTGTTTCGCCTTTGAGGCCTTACCTTGCTCCGGTTTGCCGTGACGCAATCACCGCAAGCAACGCCTCGTGATATCACTCGACCGCTTTTCAGGGGGCTTACCTCCCCCTGTGACCCCCGGCAACTCAGAATGATATGCATACGGTTTTAAATTGTGTTTCATAATATTAATCATCTTAATTGCATTTTAAAGGACATTATAATATATTAAATTATAAATTAATAATCGTAAATCGTAAACAGGAAGTTGTATTATGAAAAAACACGTTGTTGTACAATCATACGATAAAACATGGGCAGATGATTTTGTGGCAATCAGGGATGAATTGAATACACTTCATGCTACAAAAAACGCGGGGTCGCTTGATTGCGGCCCCGCGTTGCGGTTATTGAGTTTTTGCGCCTCTGCGCTTTGCTTACATCTGCATGAAGCGCATGAGCATGGTTGCCGCTTCGCCGCGGGTGGCGCTGCCGGTGGGGGCGATGGTGGTCGCCGTGCGTCCGGTGATGATTCCGGAGGCGTTGGCCCAGGCGAGGGCGTCTTTGGCGTAGCTGCTGATGCTCGAAGCGTCGGTGAACGCGCCGAGATCGGCGTTTTTCGCGGTGTCGACTCCTGCGAACTTGCAGTAGCGCATGAGCATTGTGGCGAACTGTTCGCGCGTGATATTGTCCATCGGTGCGAAGGTCGTCTCGGTCTTGCCGGTTACGATGCCGTTAGCTGCCGCCCATGCGACTGCGTCAGAATACCACTGACCCGCCGCAACGTCGGTGAACTTGTCCGTTGCCATGGCAACGGGAGAACCGGCGAGGCGATAGAGTATCGTAACGAGCATGGCTCTGTTCAGGGTCATGTTCGGAGCAAACGCCGTGTCGGAGGTGCCGTTCATGAGGCCGTTTGCTACGGCGAAGTCGACCGCGTCAGCCGACCAGTGCGCTTCGGCGTCGGAAAAGCTCTTGAGCTCCTTATCCAGCACAACGAAGGTGCTGAGATGTCCGACCTTTACGCCTACGTTCAGCTTGCCGTCCGCGCCCTTGGAGCACTTACCGGCGAGAAGCTCGCGCTTGCCGTTTTCGCTTATTACGAGGGTCAGGTACTTCTTGCCCTCGGCAAAGCCCTTCTTGCCGTCTACGGAAACGCTGGCGTTAATCATCTTGCCGCTGAACGTGGTTATCTTCTTGTCGCCGGAAGTAACGGTAATCTCCGCGACTGCGGCGTTATCGGTGTTGGCGTCGTCGCCGAGCTTATCCGCAATCGCTGCCTTAACACCCGCGTCCTCGACGGACTTATCCGCGACGGAAATCTCAACGTTCGCACCGCCTGCCTGCTCGGCAATTTCCTTCAAGATCTCATTCGGGACCTCAACGGAACCCTTGTCGGTCTCAACAACGAGCGCGACGGAAGACTTCGCTATCTCGCTCACAGACGCCTTCGGCAGCTCGACCTTGACTTCCTTCGCGTCGCCGGTAACTTCCGGCTTAATGACGATGGAATCAGCCTTCTTCTCCGCAGCGTTCTTGACAGCGTCGGCAACGGCCTTCGCCTCAACCTTCGCCGCAGCAACGCCCTTAGCGTCCGCCTTCGCCTCGACCTTCACGGTCTCGACGACCTTTTCCGCAGCGGGAGTCTCGGCAGGCTTGTCCTTGTCCTTATCCTCGTCTTTCTTTTCGCCGGTCTCGCCGCCCGGCCTGCTTCCGCTGGGCGGGTTCACATCTTCGGCCTCGAGCCACTTATTATGATAAGTGCCGTCGCCCTGCGCGGGATAACCGACGCCGCCCAAACGGTCCCAATCCGCGACCTCATAGGCGTAATCGTTCACATAGTGGAAAATCACAACGTCGCCGTCCGTCAGCTTCTGCTGCGCGACGCCGTTATTCGCGTGATAACCGTCGGAGCCGTCGGCATTGCGGCCAATCGTATACATCCAGCCGGAACGCGGGCCGTTGGTGAACTCCTCCATCTCCTGCCCGCCGAGCGACTCGGGCGCAAAAATGGACTCGATGTAGTTGCCGCTCGGGTTCCTTGCCTCCAAGCCCGCGCGGCTCAGCGCGAGCTGAATAAGGTCGATAACAAGGTAATCGTCGGGTATCGTGTAATCGCGCGTGGCAATCCAGGTCTGATACTCCGCGCCATGATAATTGCCGTCGGCGAGATTGATATCATCCTCAGCCTCGGAGCAGCCGATAAGGCGGAACTTGACCGTGATATTGTTTTCGCTGTGCGCGGGCGCTGTGCTCGTGACGTTCCAAACCGCCGTCAGCTCCGCGCCGTCCGGCATGGCTCTAAAGGAAAACTCGGTATAGAGCTTCTGCCCAAGCTGCCAGCCGAGGAATTCCTTACCGGCGGAGGCGGCGGGAACGGGCAGCGCGCAGCCGTCCATCTGCTTGTCATAAACGCCCGTCGTGACGCTGCCGCCGTCATTAAAGCGCAGCGTAACTGTCTCGGCGGCCTCGCCCTCGCTGAGATTGTAATATGCTATCCATGGGGCCTTCTCGCCCTCCTGGACGATAACGCGGATAATCTTATGGTCGGGGATGGCGTCATATTTGCGGGAGCTTGTGCGCTCGCCGTTGATATATACGTTCGCCCCCTCCGGCGCGTCAACCGCGACGATGAAGGGTCCGCAAACGCTCATATCATATACGGGCGCGGCACTGCCGCCGGAGGCAAGGTTGGTAGGCGTGGCCGTCTTGCCGTCAATCGTAATGTTCGTAGGCGTAGCCGTCTTGCCAACGTCCTCTGCGGCGGGCTGAGCAATACGCATCATATTGATTTCGGTGGATTTTTCACCGATAGCGCCGTTTTCGATAAAAGAAGCGGTCTGAATTTTTACATAATGAAATTCTTTGTCGCTTACGTCAACAGGCTGGCCCTGCGCGTCAACTGCCCAAGCAAGGTCGAAAACATCATAATATGTTCCTCCCTCGACATAAGGGTTTGAGGCAATATTGGTATTACCTAAATTATGTACATCTACATATCCAAAAGCTGGATATTGAGGAAGTGTGTTGCCAAATGCATTGATTCCTCCCTTTGGAGTTAAGTAGATTCCGCTTACAGCTATTTCTGCTACATTTTCTGTGCTCGGCCAGTTATAAAGATTATAGCTATTTTTTTCAGGAAATTCGTATCGGATAGTGCCCGTATTACCTTTATTATCTTCCCACGTTTTATTTTTTTTATAAGTCATGGTATAATCCCAAATTGCAATATCATCATAATGAATAGAACCTGCAAGGGCATACCAATCGATTCCATCTTCACTTACCCAAACCTGTCCGGGTTCGGCAAATTCGTCTGTTCCATCAACGGAATTACCATGTATTAAAAAGTCTACGCCGTAAGGATTGTTTGATTTATTAGTTATTGCATTTTCATAATAATATGTGATATATCCGCCAAAGTTCCCGATTGACGTTGGTGCAGTGGTAATTGTGCTTGTTGTTGTGTCGGGATTTTGCCCTCTTAAAGTTGCAATAGCGTTTATTCCATAGGGAAATTTATTTGTGTATTGTGAGCCTATACACAAATAGTCGATAACATTAGACGGCATATCCGAATACAACTGCTTAGAGCACTGAAATATGTATTCTTTTTGAATATCACTATACTCACCCGCACCCGAAAGAGTAACAATAGTTTTAGCTCCATCAATTTCTTTGCGCATATCTGTATCGAATACATCTGACGAGGGAATCCGAATGGTACATACCCCTTCTTCAACAGTCTGCTTAACACCATTTATTAATACATCTGTATTATCGGATACAGAGAATGAAAACACCCCGCATTCATCACCGCAGTGAGTAATGGCTCTAAACAAATTATCTCTTGTTTCAAGACCCTTTTCGGTCATCACAAGATTTTCATTTATCATCCAGCCGTTTGATATTGAAACATTACAAAGTTCTATTTTCGGAATGACACGAATGTTTTGCTTTACTGAAGAACTACCATAAAACACTGTAACTGCGCTGTCTCCAAGCTTCAATTTTTCTTTAGGTAGATAATTGTATCCCGCAACATTTTTCTTTTCTGAATTCACAAGAGTTGCTTCAACAACCATACCATTTGGAGCAAATTCTTCTCCTGCGTAATACTGGGTCTTATAAGGGGGGGTAATTATTTTTATGTTAGTTACATCTTTCGGATTTGGATCATCGGCGACAGATGGCTCTCCAATTTTAAAATGCATATTGTATGTTAAGACACATCCAAGAAAGTTTACGCCATTCTTAGTACCAATAATTAAGCTCGGGCTATCGTATACGCCAATTACGCAAGACGCTTCGCCATTTGTCAAATTAATAACAGTAGCTTTGGCTGTGCTAATTGGCGACTTGTTTTCGTTTAATTTAAATCCTATTCTATTAACGCTTGACGGTTTAGCGTACTCCATCCATAAGTTAATAGCCGCGTCTGACGCTGTATTGCTATTAAGTACTATTTCAATATCTCGTGTTTTATCGTCATTTTTGTTTACGTAATAGCTGTCTAATACATTTTCTGTAAAGCGAAAGGCTTGCATATAAAGCGTGTTCGTATTTCCGCTTATATTAACTTTAAAAGAATCGTCAAGATATAAAATATTTTCAGGTGTTTTAGATACTATATTAGGGGCAAAGGGGTCGCTTATATAATCAGCTGAATTTGAATTATTAAGCCATAATTCTGCTATTAATCTCAGATTTTTTTGGGCTGTCCATACACCGTATGTAATAGACTTGCTTCCACCATTTTTTAAAGAACCCGATGGACTCGTCTCATATAACAAAGCCATGTTATTATTATCATATTGATTGTATAGTTTAATGGAATAATTTGAAATAGCACTCCCTGTGCTGTTCGTAACGGTTACTATAATTTCATACTGCTTTCCTTCGACTAAAGCATCGCTAGATGTCGAAAATGAAAACGAAATATTACCATTTTCAACGGCATGAGCTTCATCAATTATAATACCCATTGGTAACAGAAATAACACTAATATAAGACAAAGAGTTTTTCTTATTCTATATATCATAATCTTTAAAAGGCGGGGCTGCTCCAAATTGAAGCAGCCCCTTTACCTCCTTCATTAG
>JAEEUX010000106.1 GCA_016290695.1 Oscillospiraceae bacterium | reverse complement strand
TGGATCGTTTAAAAAACTCAACTGATGAACAATTGCAGCTTAGCGCTGCGGCAGGAGATCTTGCCGCTGAAGAAGAGCTAATCGAGCGCTACGGTACGTCTATTAAAGCCAGAGCCCGCGCATATTTTCTCGTAGGCGGCGAAACAGAGGATCTTATTCAGGAAGGCATGATCGGCCTTATCTCCGCCATCAGGAATTATGACGCAAACGCGGGCGCTTCCTTTAGGACTTATGCCGAGCTTTGTATCAAAAGAAGGCTTATATCAGCCATCAAATCAGCAAGCGGCAGAAAAAATGTTTCTCTCGATGATTGTTTATCTTTAGAATCCCCTTTTTTTGACGAAAATCAGGCAGATGCATTCAGTGTTTTGCACAATGTTTTCCAGCGCGGACCAGAGGACGAGATAATAGACAGAGATTTCACCAATGATTTTTGGAACAAATTTCTTAATTGTCTCTCCAGTCTTGAAGCCGAAATATTGGTTTTTTATTTAAAGGGACTCTCGTATCAGAAAATAGCTTCAGAGGTCAACAAACCGGTGAAGTCGATAGACAACGCGATCCAACGCGTCAGAAAGAAGCTGGCGCAATTTATTTCTTCCGGCGATATCAGCAAAAGCTGAGCGCAATATAGAGCCCCAAAGGGCGAGATTTTTGTCAAAAAAGTGAGGATTATCCAAATGTACGAAGACAAGACTTTAAAATGCAAAGAGTGCGGCAACGAGTTCGTATTCACTGCCGGCGAGCAGGAGTTCTATGCTGAGAGAGGCTTCCAGAACGAGCCCCAGCGCTGCAAGAGCTGCCGCGACGCAAGAAAGAACGCTGCCAGAGGCCCCAGAGAGTATTTCACCGCTACCTGCGCAGGCTGCGGCGGAGAGGCCAAGGTTCCCTTCGAGCCCAAGTCTGACAGACCGGTTTATTGCAGCGATTGCTTTGCAAAAATGAGAGAGCAGAATTAATTTTTGCTTAAAGCGCCAGACCTTGCATTTTGATTTTTAAAGTCTTTTTACTTTCAAGGTGCATATCTGCATGGAGGCAATTTAATAAGTTCTCAACAGGCGGCGTAGTCCCTCGGGATTACGCCGCTTTTCTGCCGAAAAAACAGCCTGAAATTATATCTGCGTGTAATAAGTATAATTTACGCCATGCAAATGCCAAAATAAATCATGAATATATCCTATTGAAAAAAAGTGTTTATTAAGCTATAATTATCATATAAACCATAAAGCGACATGGAGGTATAGAAAATGGCTCAGCTTACAAAAGACACGAAGATTTCCGAAATCATCGAAATCGCCCCCGAGATCATCCCTCTCTTCACCGAGATCGGTATGCATTGCCTCGGCTGCGCCCTCGCGAGCGAGGAAAACGTAGAGGAAGCGTGCATGGCTCACGGCGTCGATGTTGACGCTTTTCTTGAGAAGTGCAATGAGGTCATGGCCGATTTTGCGGACTGATTAAACACGTAAACCAACAGATAAGGGCGGCCTTAAGCCGCCCTTATTTTGTGGAAATCCAACAGGAGCTGCTATGGAGATTTTAAAGCTTTCGCCGCGCCTGGCTGCCGTCGCCTCGTTCGTGCCGCAGGGCGCAGTTATCGCCGACGTCGGAACTGACCACGCCTATCTTCCGGCGTGCTTGCTTCTGTCAGAACGTATCACGCCGCCGGCGCATGCCTTTGATATAAACGAAGGCCCTGTGGAGTCCGCGCGAAAGACTGCGGAGAAATACGGTCTTGCCGATAAGATGGACATCAGGCTGAATAACGGCCTTGCCGGGACGCGCGAGACCCTTGCCGATACCGTAATAATCGCGGGCATGGGCGGGGAAAATATCGCGGACATAATCGCGCGCTCAAGTTGGCGCTGGACAGGGCGGCATACGCTTATTTTGCAGCCTATGAGCAAGGCTTATGAGCTTTGCAGCTGGCTTTATGAAAACGGCTTTTACATCGCAGGAGAAGCAAAGGTGAAGGACGGCGGCGAACTCTACCGCGTGCTCTGCGTAAAAACGGGGCGGCGCGAAATGCCGGATGAGCTTGAGCTTTACGCCGGAGTTATCCGCGCGGGCGAAGCTCTTGAGCTTGAATATTTGGAGAAAATCTGCCGCAAGCTCCAAAAGGCTGCGGAAGGACTCGGCGCGGCAAAAAACGCGCAGCCGGAAAGATATGAAAAACTAACAAAACTCGCGCAGCAAGCGAAGAATCGTCTGGAGGAGCTGAAAAGATGACGAGCGTTAAAACGGTTTTTGAATTTCTTTGCCAAAAGGCCCCCTTGGAGTATAAAATGGATTTCGATAACCCCGGCTTCCTCGTGGGAAACGCGGAGCGCGAGGTCACACGCATACTCGTCGCGCTCGACATAACCGACGAAGTGATCGACGAGGCCGCCGCAAAGGGCGCGCAGCTTATAGTTTCACATCACCCGCTCTTCTTCTCGCTCAAATCCGTCACGGCGGATTCACTCATCGGGCGCCGCGTCCTTAGTCTTGCCGAGGAAAAAATTGCCGCCGTGTGTATGCACACGAACCTCGATTCGGCAAAAGGTGGCGTAAATGATGCTCTGGCAGAGAAATTGGGCCTTACGAATATAGAACCTCTCGAGCTTGACGGAACGGACGCAAACGGCGATTTTTACGGCATTGGCCGCATAGGTACGCTCCCTGCGCCGATGACGCTTGCGGATTTCCTCGCCAAGACGAAAACCGCACTCGGAACCTCGCTGCGTTATTGCGACGGCGGAAAAACGGTATCCCGCGTCGCCGTCTGCGGCGGCTCGGGTTCGGACTATCTTGAGCTCGTGCAGGCCAAGGGCTGCGATACCTTCGTCACGGCGGACGTGAAGTATGACCCCTTCCTTGTCGCCAAGCACATGGGGATAAACCTTATAGACGCCGACCATTTTGCGACGGAAAACGTCGTCGTGCCCGTCCTTTGCCGCTGGCTCAGCGAAGAGTTCCCGAGCATCGAGGTCTCTGCCTCGGAGCGTCACACAAAGCCCACAGCGCAGTTTTTCTGAGGAGATTGAGTATGTACGAATTCATCAGGACCGGCGAGCTGACAGGCTATATCGACTGCCCGGCAAAAATCGGCGTATATCTGCCCGGCGGAAGTGAAGCATGGCTGATTGACGCTGGCAGCGACAAGGACGCCGGTAAAAAAGTTCTCAAAACGGCCGAACAGAACGGCTGGAGCGTGAAGGGAATCATCAACACCCACTCGCACGCCGACCATTCCGGCGGCAACAGGGTCATTCAGGATAGAACGGGCTGCGCCGTCCTCGCGTCCAAGACCGAGGCTGCGTTTATAAATAACCCCATTTTAGAGCCGGCTTACCTCTTTGGCGCGTTCCCGCCGAAGGAGCTGCGGCATAAATTTCTTCTCGCGCAGGAAAGTAAATGCGAGGAGCTTACCGCGCTCAATCTCCCGCAGGGCTTAAAAATTATCCCGCTTGAGGGACATTTTTTCAGCATGATAGGGCTGCTTGCCCCAGACGGGACGGCGTTTATAGCGGACAGCGTCGCGAGCGCCGAAACGCTTGAAAAATACCGCCTGTCATTTCTCTACGATGTTGAGGCGTATCTTGATACCCTTACAAGGCTTGAAAACATCGAAGCAAAGCTTTTTGTTCCGTCTCACGCAGCGCCCGTGGCGGACGTTCGCGAGCTGACGGAAATAAACCGCCGCAGCGTCCTTGAAAATGCCGAGACTATCGAGAACCTGTGCCAAGGCGAAATAATCGAAAACATATTGAAGCAGCTTTTCGACGCCTTTTCGCTGACGCTGAATTTCGAGCAATACGCCCTCGTAGGCAGCACACTCCGCTCATACCTCGCGTGGCTCTCCGACAAGGGCAGGGTAGAGGCAAGAATAGAAGATAACAGACTATTGTGGTATAGACTATAATGAACATGAAACGCGGGTCGGCTGAATGCCGACCCGCGTACGTTGTAGGCCTTAGGTAAGTAATTTTATCTTTTTCCATTTGCCATTGAGGTATCTCAGCGCGAAGAGGAGCGACCTTGTGCACTGGTCGCTGCACTGGGCTATCCATGCGCCGTAGATGCCAAGACCGAGGAGCGTTACCATGACGTAGCACAGGACTGTCCTTATGATAAGCACGGTGATGAGCATATAAATCGCCACGACCTTTGTGTCGCCCGCGCCGCGCAGAACGCCGCCGAGGATGAACTGGATGGACTGCACCGGCTGCAAAAACGCGACGAAGAAGATTATGTGCGAGCCGTAGTAGATAACGTCGTCGTCCGTCGTGTAAAGCATGACAAGGTATTTTCGGAAAATTATCATCGTAAGGCCGAGAATCCCGGCGATGATGAGGCCGAGGTTATTATTGTATTTGCTGTAGATTTGCGCCATGTCGAGCCTGCGCTTGCCAATGCTCTGGCCGACGAGCGTTGTAGCGGAAACGGCGAAGGCCTGGCCCAGCATGAAGGACATGGATTGGATGTTCAGGCAGACCTGATGCGTCGAATAGAGCGTTTCGCCGAGGCTTGCGACCATGCGCATGAAGATTATTACGCCGGCACGCATGATAAGCTGCTCCAGCATAGCCGGAAGGCCGACGATACAAAGCCCGGAAAAGACGTTCTTTTCAAACTTGAATAGAGTCTTAAGCGAAATGCGAAGCTTGAGATACTATTTTCCCGAGCAGGCGCAGCGGAAGGCGAGTATAGTCGCTACAAGCTGGCCTATTACTGTCGCGAGGGAAGCGCCCGCAGCGCCCCACGCGGGGAAACCGAGATTTCCGCCGATTAGGAGCCAGTTAAAGACGATGTTCACGACGTTGGCTATCACGTTGAAAACCATCGCGGGCTTGGAATTGCCCGTCCCTCGAAGCGCTGCCGTTATGCTGAAGGCGAGCGCGCCCGTTGGAAAGCCTATCATCTGGATTTGCAGATAAATCGTGCCTTGATCGATGACTTCCTTGCTCATGCCGCCGTTTGCCATGAATACGACGAGAGGTCTTGCGCCTATTGTGCCGATTATGGCGCAGGCGACGGAAATTATCGCCGCGAAAACGATAGACTGGCGGAGGATGCTGTTTGCCTGGTTCTGGTCGTTTGCGCCGCGAGCGCGGGAAATCAGAGCCGTTGCGCCCGTGTTCAGCGCCATAATCATGCTGAGAAAAATGAATTTCGGCTGCGTGGCAAGCCCGACGGCGGAAAGCGCTGCCTTGCCGACAATTCTGCCTACCATCATGGTGTCAACCATGTTTACGAGCGAGGAAAGGAAAAGCTCGATAAGCGAAGGCCACGCGATGCGGAGAATGTCCCTGTAAAGCTGCTTGGAGCTTATGCCGTCCGGCAGGCGCATGCGCTCGGCGCGGCTTTTCTTCTGATCCACTTCATAATAATCTTCGCCTCCGAAGGGGAGATAATCGAGCGTAGTTGTAACGCCCTTTATCGCCGCACCCCCGGAAGCATTCGCTTCATTTTTTTCTTCTTTCATACAATGACCTTTCTTGTTCTTTTTTATCTTAATATACTATTTATATCACTTTTGGGCCATATCCGCAACACTGTAAAAGAATAAATTAATATTGATATAGAATAATTACATATAGATAAAATCTATATTCGACAAAAAACGCGACAGGCTTTTGTTTGCCTGCCGCGTGTAATACTGCGCTGCTTATTATTTTTTAAATCCGTCCTTAAGGGCGACGGCGCGGTTGAAAACGAGCTTTCCGGGCGCTGAATCCTTGCTGTCCACGCAGAAATAGCCCATTCTGAGGAACTGGTACTGCGCGGGAGCCTTCGCGTTTTCAAGGCTCTTTTCCGCCTTGCAGTTATTGAGGACGGTGAGAGAATCGGGATTGAGGCAGGATAGATAATCCTTGTCCGCGGCGTCCGGCTCGGGGTCGGTGAAAAGAT
Source organism: Oscillospiraceae bacterium (assembly GCA_016290695.1). GTDB lineage: Bacteria > Bacillota > Clostridia > Oscillospirales > Oscillospiraceae > RGIG6375. The sequence goes on along the minus strand of JAEEUX010000106.1, from coordinate 2,227 downwards.
TGTCGTAGAGGCGGGCCTCGCAGTCAACGGCGGTGTTGCAGTCGACCCAATGGATTGTTCCGCGCCCCTTGCGCCCGTCCGGAGCGTCGCCGCCGTAGGTCGCGGGGTCATACTCGGCAAATACCTCGACAACGTTTCCATCCTCGTCCTTGCGGCAACCGGTGCATTTTACGATGTAAGCGCTCTTAAGGCGAACCTCGTTTCCGGGGTAGAGGCGGTTATATTTTTTGATGGGTTCCTCCATGAAGTCCTCGTCTTCTATCCAGACATGCTTGGAAAAGCTTATGGAGCGCGTTCCGGCAGCCTCACTGTTGGGGTTGTTCTCAACGGAGAATTCCTCGGTCTTGTCCTCAGGGTAATTCGTTATCGTGAGCATAACGGGGCGGAGGACGACCATCGCGCGAAGCGCCGTTTCGTTGAGGTCTTCGCGGAGGCAATGCTCAAGGAAGCTGTATTCCACGGTGGAGTCCGCCTTGGCGACGCCTATACGCTCAGCAAAATTGCGGATGGAGGCCGGAGTGTAGCCGCGCCTGCGGAGGCCGCACAGCGTGGGCATGCGCGGGTCATCCCAGCCGGAAACGATGCCGGACTCGACGAGGTTGCGGAGCTTGCGCTTGGAAAGCACCGTGTGGTCGATGTGCAGGCGCGCAAATTCTATCTGTCTCGGCTTGTGGTAGGGGATAGTGATATTGGACACGACCCAGTCGTAAAGCGGCCTGTGATCCTCGTATTCGAGCGAACAGAGCGAGTGAGTGATGCCCTCAAGCGCGTCCTGAATCGGGTGCGCGAAATCGTACATCGGGAAAATGCACCATTTTGTGCCCTGGCGGTGATGCTCGATGAATCTGATGCGGTAGATGACGGGGTCGCGCATATTGAAGTTGCCGGAGGCAAGGTCAATCTTGGCGCGGAGGGTCATTTTGCCCTCGGGAATTTCGCCGTTTTTCATGCGCTCGAAAAGTGCTAAATTTTCTTCGATCGGGCGGTCACGGTAAGGACTTGTAGCCGGGTGGCCGATGTCGCCCCTGTGCTGCTTGAATTCCTCGGGCGTTAGCTCGCAGACGTAGGCAAGACCCTTCTTTATGAGCTCGACGGCGTATTCGTAGTCCTTCTCAAAATAATCGCTGCCGTAATAAAAACGGTCGCCCCAGTCGAAGCCGAGCCAGTGAATATCTTCCTGAATGGCGTCGACGTATTCCGTGTCCTCCTTGGCGGGGTTCGTGTCGTCCATGCGGAGGTTGCATTTTCCGCCGTACTTCTCCGCCGTGCCGAAGTCGATGCAAAGCGCCTTGCAGTGGCCTATGTGCAGGTAGCCGTTAGGCTCGGGCGGGAAACGGGTATGAACCTCCATGCCCTCGAACTGTCCGCCGGGGGCGATGTCCTCGTCTATAAAATCGTGGATAAAGTTGCTGCTTTCGGGGGCTGTGGTGTTCTTTTCAATATCCATGATGAAATCTCCTGTGTTTAAATGATTATCTATTATATATCAAATACTCGAAAAAGAAAAGATTTAATTTGCGGCGGCGTGCGTCAATCCTTCGCGCGGACGCTTACTTCGCCGCTGGAAAGATATTCCTCGCTCCCGTCGGCATAACGCACGAGCAGGCGGCAGCTATCGTCTATCGCAATGGCGAGCGCGGGACGCGTTCTGCCGCCGGCGATAACGTCCACGGCTCTGCCGATAACGCAGGAACGGCGGCGGTATTCATCGAGAAAATCCGCCGCTGGGAGCCTGCTTATAAGCTCAAAAAACGAAGAAACGAACGCGGCGGCGAATTCTTCGCGCGGATAAGCAGGAAGATTATTCTTTGTGAAAACCGAACCCACTATCCCGCGAAGCTCGCTCGGAAGCGCCGCCTCGTCAACGAGCATGTTCGCGCCCATGCCGACGACTAAACCCGCGAGAACGCCGGAGGATGAAAAAACACTCTCGCAAAGTATTCCGCAGAGCTTGCGTCCGGCGCGGAAAACGTCGTTCACCCATTTTATCTCCGCAGCTTCGCCGCTGAGCTTTTCCGCGCTCTGCGCCGCGCTGACGGCGGCGGCGGGCGTAACGAAAAGAAGCTCCTGCGGCTTTAGCTGCGGCTTAATGAGCAGGCTCATATACAGCCCACCGGGCGGCGAAAAAAAGCTGCGTCCGAGCCTTCCGCGCCCGCCGCTCTGCTTTTCCGCGATCAAAACCGTGCCCTCCTGCGCGCCCTCAAGCGCGAGAGTCTTCAAAAGCGTG
>JAEEUX010000105.1 GCA_016290695.1 Oscillospiraceae bacterium | reverse complement strand
GCCATGGCAACGGACAAGTTCACCGACGTTGCGGCCGGTCAGTGGTACAGCGAAGCAGTCGCGTGGGCGGCAGCAAACGGCATCGTAACCGGCAAGACCGAAACGACGTTCGCCCCGATGGAAAACATCACGCGCGAGCAGTTCGCCACCATGCTCATGCGCTACTGCAAGTTCACAGGAATCGACACCACCGCTGCGGCTAACCTCGGTTCCTTCACCGACGCTTCGAGCATCAGCAGCTACGCCAAAGACGCCCTCGCCTGGGCTAACGCCTCCGGCATCATAACCGGACGCACGGCGACGACAATCGCCCCCACAGGCAGCGCAACGCGCGGCGAAGCGGCAACCATGCTCATGCGCTTCATGCAGATGTAAGAGCAGCCTGATAGAAAGATACTCTAAAAGAATAAACGCCCTCGTGACTTCAATGTCGCGGGGGCGTTTTACTAAAGGAGACTATAGCCTGTCGAAAATATAAGATATAGAAAAAGGTGTTCATAACGCAAATCCGTTATGAACACCCTGAATGGCAGCGGAAGAAGGATTCGAACCCTCACATACGGAGTCAGAGTCCGCTGTGCTACCTTTACACAATTCCGCTATCAACTGCAACGCTGATTATTATAGCGAATATTTCAGATTTGTCAAGGCGTTTTTTGATTTTTGCGGGAAAATTTTCAGAAAAAGAAATTTCCTCTTGCCAAACGCGAAAATGTATGATATAGTATTTCTCGCTGATGACAACAGCGCGGCGCTATAGCCAAGTGGTAAGGCAAGGGTCTGCAAAACCCTGATTCCCCGGTTCAAATCCGGGTGGCGCCTCCATAATATGAAAACCCTGTCGATTGATTTCGGCAGGGTTTTTGTTATATGCGTTTGCCTGTCTTGCAGATGAAAAACAAATGCGGTATAATCAGTTAATAAGAACAATGATAAGGAGTATTATCATGACGAATAAATTCCGTAAATACTTCTCCGCTTTTTTAGCTCTCATTATGATGTTTTCCGTGCTCGCAGACGTTGCGGGCGCGGCGGGGGACGCGCGGGACGGCGCGCCGGGGCGCGTGTGGAATACTGATATCCGCATTTCAATCATGAGCGAAAACGAGCTTATGAAGGCTGCCGAAATGGATATAGCCTCGTGGGATGAAGCGGTTGAGGCGCAAAAACAGGCGGGGCTTGACAGCGCAATCTCGAAAGCCGATATGCTCAAGGCGGACCGCAATGCCCTCATTCTGGAGGAGGACGGCCTTGTCTATCAGCTCGGAGGCAGCAGCCTTTTCGGGAAGATAACGGACGCCCTGGACGCTTACCGTCTTGCGTATCGTCTTGTAGATATGTTAGGCGGCTCTTCGCTTACGGCGCTGTTTTTGCGTTCCAGACTGACAATGAACGACAAAACCGTATATTCCTTCCAGCAGGTATGCGACGGCGAAACCGTGATGGGCGGAATGCTGAAAATCGCGTTGGATGGCAGCGGGAACGTTACTGCGGTATTTTCATACTTTGATGCGGAAGCTAACCGAGAGCAGACGCTCCTTACTAAAGCGGAGGCGGAGTCGCTAGTCGCTTCTCAAACGGAAACGGGGACTATCCTGCCGGAATATACGGAAAGAGTTTTTTTATTCCCATATGACTTATTGGATATAATTGATATTGAAAGGAGCTATGACACATCGCCTCCGAAAGATGATTTGGTTTGGATAGTATACACATCCGCGGAGGAAGCTGAAAATGCCCAATATCCATACATAGCCCACTATGTTAAAGCCAACGGCGTTTATCTGCGCAGCCTGCCTGTCAGACAGCCCGGAGACGAGGAGGCTGAATCAGGATATAGGAAACGCGATGTTTTTGCCGGCATGGAGCCTGATACATATACCGGCGAAATAACCGACGCTAACGGGAATAAAAGAACCGTTACCATACCGGTGATGCGAAGCGAAGAGGATGGCTGCTGGTATTTGGGCGACCTTGAAAGACATATAGTATTTGCCGATTACTGCGAATTTTTTTACGGGGAAAACCACGATTTAGCCTTGATAAAAAGTGAAAACAATGCGGACTGGGACCAATTTGACATTTTTGCGATATATAATTTCATCGTCGCATGGGATTTCTACGCCGATATGGGATGGAAATGCCCGCATGGAACAGGCTCCGATGTACTGATTTTTAATAATGCCAGGTATAAAAACGGCACTTTCTTTGGCAACGCCGCCTTTGTCGAAAAAGCGGAAGGCTTTGACGTTTTTCTATACTCAACGTACAGTGCTGACGGAAGTCCGCGCTGGCTTACTGTGGCGTTGGACGCAATGGCGCATGAGTTTACACACGGATTTACCTCTACGATAAGTCGTTATTATTATTTTAATGACAGCGGCGCGATAAACGAGGCTATGTCGGATATTTTCGGCAATCTTGTGGAGTTTGTCAGCAATGAGACGGACGATACTCTTTGGAGGATTGGAGAAAACACAGGCTCTCTTATCCGCAATATGAGCGACCCGGAGCAATGTTTTCAGCCCGCCATGCTTTGGGGGAAATATTATTCGCCGCATGCAGACAAGCTGTGCGCTATAAAAGATTACGGCGGAGTTCATAAGAATTCTTCTCTCTTGAACTATATCGCGGCGATGCTTTGCATGGAATACAACATGAGCTATGAGGAGGCCGTAAGCTTTTGGCTTATGACGAGTATGGGCCTGACTCCCAAAACGGATTATCGGCAGATATGCTCTGTGATGGACTGGGCCCTGCGGGAGACGGGACTGAGCGCAGCTTATGGAGAAGTCCTGAAGGAGCTTATTCGCAGAACCCGCATCGACAGCAGCGATTTCCCCGAAGCACTGCCGGAGGGTCAGCGGCTCGTTACACTTGATTTGCCCGACACCAAAACCTTTCAGGATGATAACTGGACATTGAGTGCTTTACAAATGCAGCCGAAAACGGCGGAAGAGCTTGAAAAGGCTCTCGCTTTGCTCCTTGCCGACAAGCCGGAAAATGGAGATTTTCTCTTTGAGAACACGGAGAGTCTCGGTGAATTTGAAGATGAACTCAAGAGACCTGAAGATATTAAACAACTATTTATTGACTTATTTAGACTCTCTAATTGGATGTACGAGCTTTTTATAGATGATTCCGAGTATATAACTTCATGGGAACTGAATGATACGGGTTCTGTTCCCGTGGTTTTGGAGAACGAACCAACCATCTATCTTCTTGATAATTTCAATTTAAGCGAAATGAAGAGAAGAAAAACTCTTATCCTGCTGGACGGCAAGTGGTATGATCTGACTGATTATTTCAACGGTACCATAGATGAAGAAACCGTGGGCGCGGAAGAATTCTTCTCGGCGATGAAAAGAGAGCTGAAGAAACTTCTGAACGGGCTCTTTGAGGATGCGCCCGCCGAAACGGATACTTCCGCCGCCGAAAAGCTGCCCTCGGCGGGACTTGAGGCTGTTCGCTTTGTCGCTGAGCCGAGCAGAACGGCGTGGTATTACGACGGCGTTCATTATGTCCTCGAAAACGACATTATGAAGGGCGTCGAAAACGGCAAATTCAAGCCCGACAGAACAGCAAGCCGCGCCATGATAGCGCAGATGCTCTGGAATATGGAGGGATGCCCAAAATCCGCCGGCAGTGCGGGCTACACGGATGTTGACGGCAAGAAATGGTATGCCGATCCAATCGCGTGGGTCTCCGCTGCGGGGCTTATGTCCGGCTGCGGCAACGGCCTTTTCCGCCCGGATGCGGCCATTTCACGCGAGGAGCTCGCTGCGGCGCTGTATAAGTTCGCGCGCTACAGGGGGCTCGATACGGACACGGCGGGCGATATGGCGCGCTTTGCCGACGCGGGCGAGGTTTCAGCGTGGGCCGCTGACGCAATGCGCTGGGCCGTCGGAACGGGGCTTGTTAACGGTACTGCGGACTCGAACGGCGTTTATATGATCGCTCCGCGCGGAAACGCAACAAGAGCGCAGATCGCCGTTATGTTCTGGCGCTTCTGCGAGAACGCGGCAAAATAACAGGGAGTAAAGGCAATCGGAAAATGAAAAACAAAGAACTAAAAGGAGTTTTGCTTATTCTCATAGCCGGGGCGCTGTGGGGAACGGCAGGGTTATTTGTGCGCGGGCTGAACGCCGTGGGTCTTCACGCGATGCAGATTGTTTTCGTCCGCGTCGCCGTAACCGCCGTGCTGACGCTCGTCGGCGTGCTTATTGCCGACAGGTCGCTCCTGAAGATAAAACTTAAGGATGTCTGGTGTTTTATCGGGACGGGACTTGTTAGTATAGTGAGCTTCTATTATTTTTATTTTGCAACTATCGAATCGGCTTCCATTGCTGTCGCGGCGACGCTCCTATATACAGCGCCTATCTTCGTAATGGCCTTTTCGCTGCTGCTTTTCAGGGAAAAGCTCACCGCTCAGAAGATAGCCGCCTGCGCCGTTGCCTTCGTCGGCTGTGTTTTCGTTTCGGGACTTATCGGGAAGGGCGGCGGACTCAGCGCGGCGTCTCTCGCGACGGGACTGCTTTCCGGCCTTGGCTATGCGCTCTACAGCATTTTCGGCAGATATGCGCTGAATAAGGGTTATTCCTCGGTTACGATTACGGTCTATACTTTCGTTATCGCCGCAGTTTGCCTTATGCCCTTTGCCGATTACGCAGCTATAGCCGCCGCGCTCAGCGCAAGTACGGCTAAGACGCTGCTTCTCGGCGGCGGCCTGAGCGTATTCGTGACGGTTTTGCCATATTTTATGTATACGAAGGGGCTTGAGAGCGTCGCTTCGTCAAAGGCCTCCGTTATGGCTTCGGTAGAGCCGGCGGTAGCTTCGCTAATCAGTATTTTTGTGCTGGGCGAAAACGTGGATCTTCTCGGAAAGCTCGGCATAATCCTTATCCTCGCGGCGGTAGTCGTGCTGAATATTAGGCTTCACCGCGCCAAACAATGAATTGCAATTATTATTTGCATGTGTTATAATCATTTTTAGTTTTGCGTAACAAATTTAGAAAACTCGGAGGGGTTCTGCTTGAACAGATCGCTTTCTTCTAAAATATTCGCTTTGGCAATGGCGTTTATTATGCTTATCCCGGCTCTCACGGGCTGCGTTACCATCGGGGAGCGCAAGCCTATTGCCACGATTACCTTCTCAAACGGCGTTGAGATTCGTGCAAGGCTTTATCCCGATAAAGCGCCGAATACCGTCGCAAACTTCATTTCTCTTGCCAATTCAGGCTTTTATGACGGTTCGCCCGTACATAGAATAGTCGAATACTCCATCGTTCAGATGGGCAGATCCGCTGACGGCGAAAACGACGCGGGTTATTACATCAAGGGCGAATTCCCGGATAACGGGTTTTCCAAGAATGATATGCTCCATGAGAAGGGGGTCCTCTCCATGGCGAGAACCGTCGGAGCGGAGGGCAACGAGAAGGAATACTACAACACCGCAAGCAGCCAGTTTTTTATCTGCGTTGACGTGGAGACAACGCTTGACGGCGCTTACGCTCCCTTCGGCAAGGTAATTTCCGGCTATGACGATTTTGAAGAAATTTCGCGTCTGGACGTTGATGAAAACTATGCGCCGAGAGACGAATTATACATAAAATCCGTCACGGTTGACACCTATGGGAAGGACTATGGCGAGCCGAAAAAGATAGATAAAGAATGATTTCCTTTGCTTGTTAATACAAAAAATCGGGGCTGCCCATCGAGCAGCCCCTTTGATTTATATGCCTGCGTTCATTGCTCTGCCGAGCGCGTCTGAGAGCTTGGCAAACTCCGGAATTCCGAGCGTCTCGCCGCGTATTTTTTCGTCGAAGCCGCAGCTTTTCACTATGTCGGTTATCGCGTCCTTGCTTATCGCCGCGCCAAAATATGAGCTTAGCCCGTTTACGAGAGTTTTGCGCCTTTGCAGGAAGCTTGCCTTTACGGTTTTGAAGAACATTTCTTCGCTGTCTACGCTTTGCTTCGTCTGCCTCGGAGTGAGAGTTATGACCGAAGAATATACCTTCGGCTGCGGGATAAAGCAGGAGGGCGGGACGTCGAAAAGTATCTTCGGCTCAGTATGGTAATTTGCGTAAACGGTGAAGGCTCCGTAGCTTGCCGAGCCGGGCTTTGAGCATATCCTTTCCGCGACCTCGCGCTGTATCATTACGGTTATACGCTCGAATATGCCGCTGTCAATGAGCGCGGCGAGCGCGGGCGTCGTTATGTTATAGGGGAGGTTAGCGCAGGCGATGCGCCTGAGCGCGCCGAACTGCGTGTCTGCGAGCGCCCTGAGGTCGGTTTTGAGCGCGTCGCCTTCAATTATATTTATGTTATCATACTCTGCGAGCGTGTCCGCAAGGACGGGAATGAGCATGGAGTCGAGTTCTATGGAGCACACCTTGTCGGCGCGTTTGGCAAGCTCCGCCGTGAGGACGCCGATCCCCGGACCAATCTCCAATACGCCGACACCGGGCCCTGCTCCGCATTCCTCGGCTATCCGTTCCGGCACCCATGCGGCAGTCAAAAAATTCTGACCCTTGGATTTTGAAAAATGAAAGCCGTGTGCCGAAAGTATTGTTTTTATCACGTTTATATCGTATAGATTCATGTTTTTATCTCCAATATTAATATAAAATGCGGTGATATATTTGAGAATCCTGATTAAGTATCATAATGATGAGCTGAAAAAAATCGAAGCCATTGAGCTTGGCGACTGGATAGACCTGCGCGCTGCGGAGAACGTAAGCCTCAAAAAAGGGGAGAGCAGGTATATATCCCTCGGCGTCTCGATGAAGCTGCCGGAGGGCTACGAGGCGCACGTCGCGCCGCGCAGCTCAAGCTACAAGACCTGGGGCATCATCCAGACCAACAGTCTCGGCATAGTGGATAACAGCTACAGCGGAACGAACGATATATGGAAGTATCCCGTCCTCGCAATGCGCGATACGGAGATAAAGGTGAATGACAGAATATGCCAGTTCCGTATAGTTCAGAAGATGCCCAAGGTCGAGTTCGTGGAGGTTTCGGAGCTCGACGGTGCGGACAGAGGCGGCTTCGGCTCCACGGGGAGCGACTGAGCCGTTTCCGAGCTGAAAACAGCAAGCGCTGCCCAGAAATAAGGCGAATTTATGCACATCCCTATCCCGAAAAACGCCTGTATTAGATAACAGACAAGCCCGACGGCGCAGGCCACGGCAAGCGGAGTCTTGCGCTTTGAGCGGAAAAAACGTATCATGGGGGCGGCGATGGCGGCAAGGTAAAAGCTGAGCCCCAAAAGCCCTTGATTAACGAGAATATTCAGATATTCGTTGTGCGCGTTGTCAATATCGCGCATGACGCTGATACCACCGGGGGCGGCTTTCGTGAACCTTGCGCCTATTCTGTATACTAGTGTGTCCGGCCCTCCGCCGAGCAGCGGACGCTCGGGGAAAAGCTTTATCGCGTTTTGCCATATGTATATCCTGCCCGAGCCGAATTCCGCTTCGATTTCGCCGTGCAGCAGGCTGTGAAGCTGACTGAGCGTTGCGCCCGGCAGTTCTATGAAGTATATCGCGGCAAGCGCAGCGAATATTATAAGCGCGGAAATAACCGCAATGCGGCGTTTTTGCCGCCTCGTGCGCCCGAAAACGAGCGGCGCGCAGATTATCATTCCGAGCGAGAGCCCCAAAATCGCGGCTGCGATACGGCTGAGAAATACAATCAATGCGGCGAAAACCGCGGCAAAGTACGCAGGCAGGCGCAGCCTGCGGCGGCAGCTTCGCCCGCAAACGAACAATATCGGCGCGGCGAGGCAGAGCACTGACGAATTGAGCCCGGCGTTACCGCACAGACCCATGAACTGCGCCGGGAATTTAACTCCGTAATCGTAATAATTCATGCCCTCGGGAAAGAGCCAAAAGGGGTTCAGCCCGCAGAGCTGGAGCGCGGAGACCGCGCAGTTGATAACAATGCCCGCGACGAGCGCCGCCAAAACGCGCCTGTCGCGCCTGTAAAACATGGAAAGCAGTACAAAAACCACGCAGTAAACGCAAATGCTTATCGCACCGTCAAGTCTGTGCGCACCAAAAAACGCGGCGGCAGGGTAATCGGAAAAAACGGCGGAGACAAGCGCCATAATGGCGTACATCACCGCGAAAACGTGTTCTGCACGAAGCACTTCTCCAAGACGTATTTCGCCGCGCCCTTTAATCAA
>JAEEUX010000104.1 GCA_016290695.1 Oscillospiraceae bacterium | reverse complement strand
TGCCGTTCCTAACGTCAAGGCAGGGGATAACACGTTTAGCAAGCATTTATTGTTCTCCTATTTTCAGAGCGTTTGCGAGGTCGATTTTTCCGGCATAATATGCTTTGCCGATGATGACGCCCGCCGCGCCCGCGCGTTTTACCGCCGCCACGTCCTCGATGCAGGAAATGCCGCCGGAGGCCACGACGCCGCAGGCAAGGCTCGCGCAGAGCTTTTCAAGCGCTTCAATCGGCGGGCCGGAAAGCGTCCCGTCGCGGGAAATATCCGTAAAAATTATCGCGCCCGCGCCGCGCTTTTCCATTTCGCGCGCAAAGTCGAAGGCGTCCGCGCCGCTGTCCTCGCACCATCCGTGCGTGCGGACGCGCCCGTCCAGCGCATCTATGCCGACGGCGATGCGCTCGCTGCCGAATTTCTTCACGGCCTCGCTCACAAGCTCGGGATTCGTCACGGCGGCGCTGCCGATTATCATGCGCCACACGCCGAGAGCGTCCGCCGCCTCAAGATCCGCCATAGTGCGAAGGCCGCCGCCGAGCTCTATCTTCATGCCGGACTCGCGGCAAAGCCGCTCGACGATGGGAGAGTTTATGCGCTCGCCGGACTTTGCGCCGTCGAGGTCGACGACGTGGATTATCTCCGCGCCCGCGGCGCGAAAGGCCGCAGCCGTCTCAAAGGGGCTGTCCGCCACGGAGTGGACGGTATTGAAATCGCCCTTGAAAAGGCGCACGCAGCGCCCGTCCTTTAAATCTATCGCGGGAAGTATCTTCATCTTCTGCTTCTCCTGTTATGCCGTCGGCAAGCGCCGGTTATTTCAGACTTACAAAATTTTCTATCATACGCAGCCCCACGTCGCTGCTCTTTTCGGGGTGGAACTGCGCGCCGTAGGCCATGCCGCGCCATACGACGGCGGCGACCTCCTCGCCGTATTCCGCAGTCGCCGCAAGGTCGGCGCGGTCGGCGGTCTCTCCGCAGTAGGAATGGACGAAATAAACGTAGTCGCCCTCATTTACGCCGCGAAGCAGCGGGCAGTCCTTGCGGAGAATATTGAGGCTGTTCCAGCCGATGCAGGGCAGCTTTAAGTCGGTTTTAATCTCGCGCACGCGGCCCTTGATGATGCCGAGCCCCGCCGTGAGGCCCATTTCCTCGCTTTCGGAGAAAAGCATCTGCATACCGAGGCAAATGCCGAGCAGAGGCTTCACCTCCGCCTGCTCGCGGATGAAATCGCACAGTCCGGCGCGCTCAAGCGCCTCCATAGCGGGGCGAAACGCGCCCACGCCGGGGAGAATGAGCCTGTCGCAGGAGCCCAGCTCCGCCTTATCGCCGGAAACGAGGCAGTCCGCCCCCAGATGGCGCAGCGCGTTAGTTACGCTCATGAGATTGCCCGCGCCGTAATCTATAATACCGGTCATGCAAGAACTCCCTTCGTGGATGTAACGGCGCCGCCGGAAACGCGAACCGCTTCCTTGAGCGCGAGACCGAGGGATTTATAAAGCGCCTCGGTGATATGGTGGGCGTTGGAGCCGTACTCACAGCGCTGGTGCAGCGTGATCCCGGCGTTGAAGGCAAAGGCGCGCATGAATTCCTCGGTGAGGCAGGCGTCGTAAGCGCCGATAGTCTCCTGCGGCATGGGGGCTTTGAAAACGTGGAAGGCGCGCCCGCTTATATCCAGCGCCGTGAAGCAAAGCGCCTCGTCCATCGGGACATAGGCGTGGGCAAAGCGCGTGATGCCCTTCTTGTCGCCCAGCGCCTCGCGCAGAGCCTGACCTATTACGATGCCCGCGTCCTCGACGCTGTGGTGCGCGTCAACGTGCAGGTCGCCGCGCAGCTTCAGGCGCGCGGAAAAGCCCGCGTAGAAGAAAAGCGCCGTGAGCATGTGGTCGAAAAAGCCGATGCCGGTATCTATTTCGATAGCGCCGGGCGCGGTGTCGAACTCGAGGGTGATGTCGGTCTCTTTGGTTTTGCGTGTGATTTGTGCTTTACCCATAAAAACACCTCCGGTGTTCAAACGAGACCCGCTTTCGCTGGGCTCTCGTTTGACTTATTCAAATCTAACCTTTAAAGAATTTGCGTGTGCGGTGAGCCCTTCCGCCTCGGCGAAGCGGATTATATCGTCCTTCACGGCGGCGAGAGCCTCGCGCTTATAGCCGATAACGCTCGTCTTTTTAAGGAAGCTGTCCACCGAGAGGGGGGAGAAGAAGCGCGCCGTGCCGGAGGTCGGCAGAACGTGCGAGGGCCCGGCCATATAGTCGCCAAGCGGCTCGGGCGAGCTTTCCCCGAGGAAGATGGCGCCCGCGTTCGTGAGGTAGCTGAGAAGACCCTCCGGGTCCCGCGTAAGAAGCTCAAGGTGCTCGGGAGCGATCTCGTTAGCCAGCTTCGCCGCGTCGGTGAGGCTCTCACAAATCATTATAGCGCCGTAATCGCGCAGGGAGGAATTGATTATATCCGCGCGTTCGAGCTTTTCGCTCTGCTTCTCGATCTCCGCCGCGACCTGTACGGCAAACTCCGCCGAGTCGGTGAGAAGTATTGCGGCGGCGAGCGGGTCATGCTCCGCCTGGGAGAGAAGGTCGGCAGCCGCGTAAGCGGGGTTAGCCCCGTCGTCCGCTATGACGAGAACCTCCGAGGGCCCAGCCACCATGTCGATATCGAGCTCGCCGAACGCGAGCCTTTTCGCGGCGGCGACGTAAGCGTTGCCGGGGCCGACGAGCTTGTCCACCTTCGGGATAAAGCCCGCGCCATAAGTCAGCGCGGCAACGGCCTGCGCCCCGCCGACGGCGATAACGCGGTCAACTCCCGCGATGCAGGCGGCGGCCATGACCGCGTCGTTGAGGTTCTTCGTCGGAGGCGTGACCATGATTATCTCCTCCACGCCCGCGACCACTGCGGGAACCGCGTTCATGAGGACGGAGGAGGGGTAGGCCGCCGCGCCGCCGGGAACGTAAATGCCCACGCGGTGCAAGCCGCGCACGAGCTGGCCGAGCGTGCCCGCGTCGGTGTTCCAGACCTTGGTTTTCGGGAGCAGCGCCTCCTGATAGGCGCGGATATTGCGCGCGCTGCGGCGCATCGCGGCGACGAGCTTCGTATCGCAGCGCCCGAGCGCGGCCTCCAGCTCATTGCGCCCTATTTCGCGCGGCTCGGCGCCGTCCAGCTTGCGGGAATAGCGCTCGACGGCCTCGTAGCCGTTTTCGCGCACGTCCGCCATTATCTGCGCGGCGATGGAGTTTATCTTCGCGTTCACCGTTCCCTTGCGGCGGCGAAGCGTTTCCGCGATTTCGTATTCAGCGCCGGCTTTGGCGCGTGTGATTTCCATTTTCATTGCATTGCACCTCTGCATTTATCTATAAAAGCGAGAATTTCCTGCCGGTAGAGCTTCATGGCCGCCGTGTTCACGATAAGGCGCGCCGAGAGGCTGCAAACCGTTTCGACGACCTCGAGGCCGTTCGCCCTGAGCGTGCTGCCGGTTTCCACTATGTCAACGATGGCGTCCGAAAGGCCGAGCAGCGGCGCGAGCTCCACCGAGCCCTCGATCTTGATAACGGATACGTCCATCCCTTTTGAAAGGAAGTAATCATGCGCTATGCGCGGGTATTTGCTGGCTATGCGCTTCGTGCGCGAGCCGGCATAGAAGTCCGAACCCTTCGGCGCTGCGAGGGCGAAGCTGCATTTGCCGAAGCCGAGGTCAAGCACCTCGTAAAAGTCGTTTGAATGCTCAAGAATAGTGTCCTTGCCCACGATGCCCAGCGCGCAGACGCCGTGCTCAACGTAGGTTATAACGTCCGGCGCCTTTGCCAGAACCCCGGAAAAGGGGGAGCCGGGAATGTCCAGAATGAGCCTGCGCCCGGGCTCGCGCAGCTCGGAGCAGTCGTAGCCCGCGCGCTCAAAGAGGGAAATCGAATTTTCGAGCAGGCGGCCCTTGGTTATCGCAATTTTTATCTTTTCCATTACAGGCGCACCTCCCCGTTTCCGTCCTTGCGGACGGTGATAAGCTTCTTTGCCCCGCGCGCCTTCGCGGCCTCGGCGGCCTCGGCCTCATCCTCGCAGTGGCTAAGCTCCGCCGAGCCCGCCGGGAGCGAGTCGAGAAGCTTCAGCGCCGCGCTCAGGCAGCCTTTTTCATAATGTATCACCGTGTCGAGCGCGACGGTTTCCGCATCCGGGAGGCAGGAAACGAGCGCGTCTATGTATATGGCAAAGCCCGTCGCGGGAAGGGCGCGGCCAAAGTCGCTTATCAGCCGGTCGTAACGCCCGCCCGCCGCGATGCAGCCGCCGCTTCCGGGCGCGTAGGCGCGGAAAATGAGACCCGTGTAATATTCAAGGCCGCTGAGCTGCCCAAGGTCGAAGGAAACGCAGCCACCGTAGCCGGCGCTCTTGAGCTCGGCGTAAATCGCGGCGAGGTAATCTATCGCGGCGAGGGCATCGGCGTTATTCGTGAGCCGCCGCGCCTCGTCCAGAACCTCCGCGCCGCCGAAAAGGACGGCTATGCGCTTCATCGCCTCGGAGGCCGATTTTTCACCGCTGAGCATGGCGTCCAGCTCGGCAAAGCTCTTATTTTCGATGCAGGAGCGCAGGCGCGCGGCCTTCTCGTCCGTAATGTCCATTTCAGCCAGAAGCGCCGTGAAAAAGCCCGTATGCCCCAGCTCTATGCGGAAATTATCCAGCCCCGCCGTTTTAAGCGCCTCGATAGCCAGCGCCGCGGCCTCAACGTCTGCCCTCGCGCCGGAAGCGCCGACGAGCTCGATGCCGCACTGGGAAATCTCGCTCGAAGCGCCGTGGTTGGCGTCCTGCGAGCGGAAAATCGTCTGGTTGTAGAACATCCTGCGCGGGAAGCCCCCCTCGCCGAAGCGCGTCGCCGCGACGCGGGCTATGGGCGTGGTGCAGTCCGGCCTGAGCACGAGGATGCGCCCGCTCCTGTCCACAAGCTTGAGCATGGATTCCTGCGGGAGCGGGTTTTGTGCCTGAACAAAAAGGTCGTAATATTCAACACAGGGGGTAATGACCTCGCGGTAACCCCTGCGGCGGAAAAGCTTGGTTATCGCCGCCTGGGCGCTGCGCTGCCTGTCGCTTTCTTCAAAAAGCCGGTCGCGTGTGCCCTCCGGCGTGTTTACTTTGTATGATTCCATTTTGCGCTCTTCCTCCCTGCGCTGATAACGGCTCCGGTCCCGATGTGTTCCGGGTCTAATGCATTAATTGAATGTATTAAAGTATTATATCAGTTTCCGAGAGGATATTCAATAGCGAAGTAAACAAAATTGAGCGGAGGGGTGAGGGCTGTCGCAGAGAAAAGAGAAGAGAAAAAAGTGAAAAAAGCGGTGCGCCGTGCGCGCAATTATAATTAACGCGCTTCGCGCGGTCTGCTTTCGCTCCCCTTTCAGGGGAGCTGTCGCCGCAGGCGACTGAGAGGTAAAACCGCCGCAGCGGTTTCGCTCCCCTTGGATAAGGGGAGCTGTCAGCGAAGCTGACTGAGAGGTCGCCTTTTCGTGCCGAAGGCGCGACGGAACGCTGAGGACAGCGTTCCCTACCGGGCAAACAGCAACCATATTACATTGCACAAATGGCAAGTGCCTACAGCGGCGCTCCGCACACTACCTTGCTCTGTTTGCCATGATTGCCGCCTCGAGCCTCGTCGCGGCGCACATGGGGCGCGCGCCGTCGGTGATGCCGGTGTCCTGCGCCTCTGCCAGCTCGCCAAGCGCCCAATCCGGCGCGGGCAGGCGCGCGGCGTAATTCTGCGCGCGTTCATAAAGCTTATACGCCTCCCTGTCTCCGAGGGCGGCAAGAATCTTTTCCGCCGTCACAGCTTCTTCCTCCTCAAATTTCAGTCTCACTGCGCCCTTTATCTGCGCGCGGCGGCGCTGGCGCAGCATAACGGAGCCGCCGTCGGAATTGTTCGCCGCGGAGGTGTTGCCCTCCACGACGGCGCAGCGCTCGCCCTCGATGGCGCAAAGTATGCCGACGTGGTCAAAGTCGCCGATGGCGTCCCAATCGTAAAAAACGATATCGCCGGGGCGAAAATCGCGCGTCACGGTCTCGCCCCGCGCTTCATACCAGCGGTAGAACGCCGTACACGAGGCACAGCGCCCTCCGCCGTAAAACAGCCGCGACGCGCCGAGCTTGCGGCACAGCCACCACACGAATACGAGGCACCAGGAGTACGCCGCCCCGGAAACGGGCGCGCCGTAATAATCGTCGTTATACTTCACGCGGTTCGAGCCGGGCGGGTACTCCGCCGTCCCTACCTCCAGAAGCGCCGCGCGAACGAGTTCGTTTGCCGTCATTTCATCATCTCCCGTATCAATATAATATATGAAGGTCCTTCCCTTTCGATGATTATATACGCGGCGGCTGACATTCCATGACATCCGGTAAAAATAATAATTTTCAAAAAACCGCAAAACACACACTTTCGGGTGATGTGCGCACCCAAATATTGGCGTATAATACGAGTATCCATATTCATGTGATAAACACGAGAGGAGATATGGCTCATGGGAGTCGCACTGAAAGAGGTCAGGCCCCTTTCCGGCTTTCGTCTGGAGCTTGTGTTCCAAAACGGAAGCAGCGCAATCGTCAACATGGAGAACCGGATAAAAACGCTCCGGTTTTCTCCGCTGTCCTCGGAAAGCTTATTCACCACGGCGAGAGCCGAGGGCGACAAGGTCATCTGGTCAAGCGGAGACAAGAGCTTCGGCGTATACTGCGGCGAGCTGCTCGACGCGATGCTGCTGGACTGAACCGGGCAACCGAAAATCCATTTCCGGGAGGAAAGAGGATAACCCCCTCCGCAGGCGCCGTTTTTTACTCATCCCGGACGCCGCAAAACGCAGCGTTCGCCGGTTTCATCCGCTGTTTTGCGCGAATTTATCAAAATGAGTTTAAATATTTTAAAAAAATAACCCTTTGGTGTGATGCTTTTTGCGCTTATGGCGGATATAATAAATGTAAACATTTTCCCGAAAGGAGTATTGTAATGGGTGTTGCGCTCAGAGAGGTCAAGCCGCTTCCCGGCTTTCGCCTGGAGCTTGTGTTTAAAAACGGAAGCCGTGCCATCGTGAACATGGAGCGCAGAATCAAAACGATACGCTTCTCCTGGCTATCCTCCGAAAACACCTTCGCCACCGCCAGGGCGGAGGGCGACAAGGTTGTCTGGATACACGGGAACCGTTCCTTCGGGGTATATTGCGGAGAGCTGCTCGACGCGATGCTGCTCGACTGACGGATGATTAATCAAGGCAGGGGACGCCGACCCCTGCCTTTTTTCGCGCGCGGAAGAGCGCGTTGTTTTTTTTATGACGGGTCTTCTCAAAATCGGTCAACGGATTTATTATAGTATTAACCGGATCGGTCAACGATCTTGCGGGAGGTTTCCGATGAACGAAAAATTCTTCTCTCTGCCCGCTGAAAAGCAGCAGGCGATACTGAACGCGGGCTACCGTGTTTTTTCGCAGAATTCCTATAAAAACAGCCCCATGAGCGAGATCGCGGCGGAGGCCGGGATAAGCAAGTCCCTGCTCTTCCACTATTTTCGCAACAAGAAGGAGCTGTACCTATACCTTTGGGAAAACTGCGCCGAAACGACCATCGACTACCTGACGAAATACGGCTGCTACGGTCTTTCCGACCTCTTTGAGAGCATGGAGCGCGGAATGCAGGCAAAGCTTGAAATAATGCGCCTTTATCCGGACATGGCGAACTTCACGATAAAGGCGTTTTACGAGAAGGACCCCGAGATTTCCGCCGCCGTACAGGAAAGCTACCTCCGCCATTTCAGCATGAAGGCGGAGAAAACGCGCCTGAGCTTCGACCCCTCGCAGTTCATCCCCGGGCTCGACGTAGAGATGATGTACCGCGAGATGTACCGCAGCGCCGAGGGTTATCTCTGGGAAATGACCCAGCGCGGCGACGTGGACTATGAGCTGGCAGAGAAGGATTTCAAAAAAATGATCGATTTCTGGAAGAGCGTTTATCTTCGCAAAAAGGAGTGAACCGGCGATATGTATGCAATAAAAACAGAGGACCTCACCAAGCGCTACGGCAAGGCGAGGGGCGTAACCAACCTTAACCTCACAGTCGCGGAAGGCGAATGCTTCGGCTTCATCGGCCCCAACGGAGCGGGAAAGTCCACGACCATACGCACGCTGCTCGGCCTCATTTCCCCGTCCTCGGGCAGCGCGCAGGTCCTGGGAATGGACATAGAGCGGGATAAAAAGGCGATCCTCCGCAGCGTGGGCTATCTCCCCTCCGAGGCGGTTTTTTACCCCGGGATGCGCGTGCGCGAGGTGCTGAAGTTTTCCGCCGGGCTGCGCGGAACGGACTGCTCCGC